>JBKPQI010000254.1:0-17466 GCA_046733975.1 Verrucomicrobiota bacterium | reverse complement strand
GTTGTTGCGCGCGGGTAAGAGCAAAGGGCAGCGCTGCGATAAATTCGTCTGCGAGCAGACCGGCGCTCTGACGGCGGCAACGCACCCTTGCCGAATTTTCCGCGCGCGCCGCCGCGATCTGCATCTGCATCCGAAAAAATTCGGCGAGCACGAGATGGTCGTGTGCGGAGCGAAGTAGCTCTTTGCTTTCGGGAAAATGAATTTTGCGCAGCGCGTCTTCATCCTGGCCGTTCCCCAGCGAATCGGGCAACGGCACGTTCGCCGACGCGACGTCGACCTGTTCGAGCAACCGGAAAATTAATCCACGGAACACTCGTTGCGACAAGCCTTCCGTCGCAGGATAAATGGGAGTAATCCGACGAAAATGAATCAAAGTTTCCTCGTCTTCTTCAATCACTTCGAACTCCGGATGATCGATAAGGAGGCGCGGACCTTTTCGTTTGACCCGACCGAAAACGATCAGGCGCTGTCCGGTCGCGATTAATTTCTGGATGTAATGCAGATTGAACCATCGACAAGTCAGCGGCTGACTGAGGGCGTTCGCACTGCTCTCTTCCAGCACCGCTTCAAAGATTTTGCGGCCCCCGAAACGCATGAGGCGGGTTTTTGTGACCTCACCGCATAAACAAACTGAATCGATCGTTTCATCTCGGGGAAAACTCGGGAACTCAATCCGATTTTCATACCGGCGCGGATAATGCGTGAGCAGATCACGCACATTCGCAATACCGAGCCGACGCAGCGCAAGAATCCGCGGCCGCGGAATCCAGCTCAATTCTTCCAGTGGAGTATCGACATCCATCAGGCAAGTGGCGCTGCGCTGCGCAAGCCTTTCACCTGCAAATCGACCTGCGTCTCACCTCCGTAGCTATTCGGATAAAGCTGAAAAGCAACATCCCAGGGTCCGGGCGGCAGCGTTGCCGCGGCGCCGTCAAAAAAGATAGCTCGTCGGATCGCTTTTTCTTTTTTCAATCGGAGGTCGAGATGCCTTTCTCCGACGATCCGTGGCGGCCGCGCCATTTCCACCGACGAACAGACGAAGATCGGCTGCCGGTTTCCGTTTCCGAATGGTTGCAGCATCTCGTGCCAGTGCAGCAAATCGAAATTGATTTCGGCTAATCCGATTTCGGCATCAAGCTGCAGGCGAGGCATCAGCGCGTCTTCAGTTAACTCGCGCGCTACCGCTTCCAAAAACTGCTCGCGAAATCGAGAAAGATTTTCTTCGCGCAAACTCACTCCAGCCGCCATTTCGTGGCCACCAAATTTGTCCAGCGTGTCAGTGCATTCCGTGAGCGCACGCACAATCGAACAACCTTCTATGCTCCGTCCGCTCCCTTTTCCCGTCCCGCTTTCGTCGAAACCGACTATGATTGTCGGCCGGTAATATCTTTTCGATATCCGTGACGCCACGATCCCGAGAACACCGGGATGCCAGCCGCGCGCGCCCAGCACGATTCCTGGGTCGCGCACTGGATCGAAGTTCCGGGCTAGTTCCTCCTCCGCCTCTTGCAGAATTTGTTTTTCAACTTCCTGACGTGCGCGGTTCTGATCGTCCAGTTCCCGGGCGAGCTCAGCGGCTTCTATTGCATTATCCGTAATCAACAAGCGCAATGCTTTTTCAGCGTTAGCCAGTCGTCCGGCCGCATTCAGCCGTGGTCCGAGGCGAAAGCCGATATCGTCCGGCATCACTGGCGGCTTCACCCCCGCGATTTCCACTAATTTCACGATGCCGGCGCGACGCGACGCTGCTATTACGATCGATCCGCTTTTCACAAAAACGCGATTATCGCCGTGCAACGGCACAATGTCGGCGACGGTGCCGAGAGCGACTAGGTCGAGCACGGTCTTGAGATCAAAATCGATGCGGCGTGTTTTTAAGAGAGCGTGACAAAGCTTAAAGGTGAGGCCGGCGCTGCAAAGATATTCGGACCCGCAGTCCGCAGTCTTGGGATTCACCAGCAGGCAATCGGGAAGGTCTGCTTTGGGCTCGTGATGATCGAGGACAATGACGTCGACGCCTGCTTCCCTCAGCGAAGCGATCTCGGCAACGGACGATGTTCCGCAATCGATGGCAATGAGGAGTTGCGGATTGTGCTGGCGAAGACACCGGGCAACTCCTTCCGGACTCAACCCGTAGCCTTCCTCGATCCGCAGCGGCAAGAACAGTGCCGCTTCATGGCCATAGGCACGCAAAATTTCGGACAACACGGCGAGCGAAGTCACGCCATCCACATCGTAATCGCCGAACAGGACGACGCGCTGACGTTGATCGATGGCTTCGAAAATCCGTTCCACTGCCTCGTGCATTCCAGGTATCAAGAATGGATCCGCTAAAGTTGAGAGTCGCGGATTTAGGAATGCGCGGACGTCATCGGCGCAGGTAAATGCGCGACGTTGAAGAAGGCGCACAATGCAATCGGAACCGCAAAGTTCCGGCCATGCGATTCCATTACCCGGAGGCGCGACGTCGCGCGCCAAAATCCACTGAGGTTGCACCGATTATTTTATGCGCAGGCAAAGAACTGACAACTGGGTGCAAGAGTTCCAAGTCTGTATCCTGCACGCGCCACCATTCGACGAGAGACATTCTTCGAGCCGGCGACGTGAGTTAGCATTTCGATGTTCCATATGGAATAGCGAACTGCTAATTGTGAAATGATCGCTCCGAGCCGGATCGGCGTTCCATTTTTCGCACGAGCGCCTGCGCATCAAAAGGCGCATGCACCTTGGCGTCATTGTCGAAGTAAACAAACACATCGCGTGGCTGCGGTTTGGTTCGAACCGTGATCAGCTTTGCATCCCGGGGATGTTTCCCCTGACCCCAGAGTTTCAGTCGCGTTGCCCACCAATCGAGGGCGTTGTTGCTGTAGCCGCTGGTATAGAGCTTGGTGTCGCCATGCAGCCTGCAATAAACGAAGTCTGCGGTCAGCTCTTCGACATAGGGCCATTTCCCTGCGGTATCAGCGAAGACGAAGGATACGTCGTATTCGCGTAATAGTCCGAAGAAATCAGGGACGAGAAAACTGGCATGCCGGATCTCGACGCAATAGCGCAGCGGCCGATCGCATTTTGTTTTCAACCAGGCACGCGCCTTCAATTTCGCATCGTGTTTTCGTCCGAGTGATGCCGCCTCTTTTGTCGATTTCGGGAGCAACTGAAAAAATTCACGAAAACGTTCGGCGTTCCACCCAAAATTCGGCGGGAATTGCCAGAGGATCGGGCCGAGCTTTTCTTCGAGCGCCAGAACGCCGGACGCAAAGAAATTCGCTAACGGGGTTTCGACTTCGCGCAGTTTTTTCATGTGAGTGATGAAACGCGCGCCTTTCACGCTGAAGAGAAAATTTTCCGGTGTGGCCTCGTACCAGCGCTGATAGCTGGTCGGCAACTGGAGCGAGTAAAATGAGCCGTTGATCTCAATGGAGTTGAAGGCGCGCGAGGCGAATTCCAATTCGCGCCGCTGCGGTAGTTCTTTCGGGTAAAAAACACCGCGCCATCCGGCATAATTCCAGCCGGAAATGCCGATGCGAGTCTCCATTCTTGTCATTCGGGCAACAATTGCAACGTGCGTGGGAGGTAGAAATCAAAAGCTCCGCCAAATACTCGCGGTTTGGAGCTCCAACGCTCGTTTCTTCTTTGTCATCCCGAGCCGCGCAGACGGCGAGGATCTCACGCATAATCGCAAGTCCGAACCCGTGAGAGATCCTTCGGTCCGAGCCGGACTGGCATTGTTTGCGCGACTCAGGATGACACCGTTTTGTTTACTTCATACCAGGTTCAAACGGAACTCGCCAGCCACATCGATTTTGTGCAGCAAACAACGACGATGGAACTCGCGCAGCCCTGCTTTTTCGCGTTCGCCGAACTCAAAGAGAAGATGCTCGCGATAATATTTTCGGCAAAACTCCGCTGACACCTGCGTTTGTGACGACACGATCTCATCGAGGTGTTGCAGGTTCCGGTCGCGAAGTTGTCGCAGAGCGTGGGCGATTTGCTTTGCGCCGCTGATTTCCGGCCGGATCAACCAGAGCGCGAAAACGAACGGCAGATGGACAACATTTTTCCACTCCTCACCTAGATCCCAAACCGCGTTTGTCGGGTTCTGTTGGCGAAACCAAATGGCCTGATCGCCGATGAGGAGGCGTGCTGTGGAGGGGCGAGCTCCTGCGAACCCGGCAACATCTGACTCCGGCGTCGAAGGAGCTCCGCCTTGCGCAAACCTCGGGCTCAAGCCGCGTTCGGCCAAAAGACAACGCAAGAGAGCGACAGACGTTTCCGAAGCGGGATCGAGCTGGATTTGTTGCACATCTGCGAGCACGCCACGATACGCGACGATGACACTGTAAACTTCGCCCCACGACGAAATCGAGATGTCGTCGACGATGTGGTATTTTGGCCGGCGGAGGAATTCCAGACTCGAAACCAAAGCAACGTCCAGATCTCCACGCTCAAGCTTTCGACAAAGAGCCGCGGGATGATCAAAGTCAACGGCGCCGGGCCAGCCATGAATTAGCGGGCGCGCATTGAGATATTTGACGCACCCGATTCGCAGCATTTTTAAGCGATCCGATTTGCTGCGTTTGCGGAGAAGAACGTTGCGATGTTGGGCGCCGTTTGACCGGTGCTGTTGTGTCCGCTGTCCTCAGCGGATGACGAAGCCGGTTTGCGCTGGGGACAGCGCACGCTACAGCACGAGACGTTTAAGTTTCACTTCAAGAAACTTTCAAGCGCCGCGCTTACACGCACGCCAGTTCCGTCTCCGCTGACTGCATCGGTTTGGAGCCGTTTTTCGCCGGCACAATATGCCGATAGTGACTATCGCGTTGGATGGGATCGCGACCTGCCTCACGGATGGCGTGCTCGAGAGCAGCCACAGTTTGTTGCTGGGGCGTGGTAGCTCCGGCCATGTGGAAAATCTTTTCTTCCAGAATGGTGCCGTGTAAATCGTCCACACCATAACTGAGCGACACCTGCGCCAATGGGAGACCGATGCTTACCCAATAAGCGGTGAGGTGATCGATGTTATCCAGGTAAATACGGCTGACTGCGAGGTTGCGAAGTTGTTCAAATGCCGTGGCCGGTTTGATGTGGGCCAGAGTGGTGGTTTGCGGTTCGAAGGCAAACGGCACAAAGCCGGTGAAGCCGCCTGTTTCGTCCTGAAGCCGACGCAAGTGGCTCAAATGATCGATTCGCTGTTCCAGCGTTTCAATATGGCCGTATAGCATCGTGCAGGTACTGCGGCCTCCCATTTCGTGCCAGATCCGATGGACCTCGAGCCATTCTTCAGCCGTCTCCTTGCCGCGACAGATCGTATCGCGCACTACCGGATCAAAAATCTCCGCGCCGCCTCCGGTGATCGAGCCCAGCCCGTGCTCACGCAATAATTGGAGCATGTCGCGAATGGGAAGCCGAAAAATCCGCTGCGCCAGGTGACGTACTTCGATGGCGGTAAACGCCTTAATGTGCAAGTCCGGGTCAAGCGCGCGTAATTCGCGCAACAAATCGAGGTACCACTCTTTTTTAAGCGTCGGATGAAGGCCGCCTACCATATGAACCTCGGTAATGCCGAAAGGCAGGGCTTCCCGCACCGCCCGAACAATTTCCTCGATCGCGTATTCAAATGCGTGCGGGTCGCGTTTCCTCGCGGCGAAAGCACAAAATTGGCACGAAAGAATGCAGATGTTCGAGTAGTTGATGTAACGATTGTGAATGTAACTGGCGTAGTTCCCGTTCTTACGCTCGCGCACGACGTTCGCCAGCATGCCAAGGGCGTTCAGATCGCGAGACTGGTACAAAGCAAGGCCCTCGCTATCGTCGATACGCTTCCGCGCTTCGATTTTTTCTGCTATGCCCCGAAGCGCGTCGGGAATTAACCGGTAATTCATTCGTATATTAACGCTGGTGAATGATGCATTGTCTGAGAAATCGATGCAACCAAAACGACCGATCGCGCCGCGACCCACGCTCTCTGGCGGGTTTTAACGAATAATGGCGAGCGCCTGTCCGTCGTCCTCTTACATGTCGGAGCAACGCCCCCACGAACTTGACGACGCCGGCCTAATGGCACAGGTGGCGCGAGGCGATACGACTGCTTTCCAGCAGCTGGTCGAACGCCATCAGGCTCTGGTGATTGGCACGGTCGGTCGAATGCTCGGTAACAATTCCGATGTGGAAGATGTAGCGCAGCAGGTCTTCATCCGGGTCTGGAAAAGCGCCCCACGTTACCGGCCAGCCGCGAAATTTACGACGTGGTTGCTCACCATCACTCGCAATCTCGTTTTCAATGAAGCAAGGCGGAGAAAACGCCACCCGGGCGACCTGCTCGACATTCACGAAGGCGAGGAAGCGATAGCGCTGGCGGATTCAGTGGGTCGAAAACCGGACGAACAATTGCTTGAGGATGAGCTGCAGGGCGCGATAGAAGCGGCCATTCGCGCGCTGCCGGAGAAGCAACGAATGGCAGTGGTGCTTCGACGGTATCAGGAGCAGAGCTACGAGGAAATAGCAGAAGTGCTCGGATTGTCGCTACCAGCGGTGAAAAGCCTTCTCTTTCGTGCGCGTACGGAGCTGCGAGCTGCGCTGAATCATTATCTTGAGCGGTAGGCCAACATCACTTCATTTCAAGCGATCGATAACTGGCGGAATTAGCACGGCCATTTTGGCCGCCGATTAGACGGATCGCGGCGAACATCGCCGCCCTACAATTGTGTGCTTCCTGTTGTGTTCACGAGGACGATGGGACCTTGAGGGAAGGCTACTCATGGACGCATTTGGTAAAAAGTGAAAAGGGCGAACGCCGCGAAGCGTCCGCCCCCTCTCAACCCCACATTCCACTGAAAACTAGAAGTCGCGATCCTTGGCTGAACTCTTGAAACGCACCTCGTCTCCTCCCATGGCCGGTGGCGGAGGAGTTCCTGGTTTCGGATAATCGGCGACGACCTGGCGGTTGGCAGTAGGCACGAGCCGAACGGCGCCCTTGGCGTTGTTGCGCCAGCCGTTGATATCGGCGTATTCCTCTCCGACGTGATGTAATCCACTGACTTGATCCTCCAGACCGGTGCCATATTTGGAATCAATGATCGTCGGCGTAACAAAAACGAGGAGATTGCGCTTCACGCGCGCGTTCAAATGGTTCTGAAAGAGATAACCGAGAACGGGCACATCACCGATCAGAGGAACTTTGTTGCGCGTCTTGTTGACTTCGTCCTGAAGCAATCCGCCGATGGCGAGGGTATCGCCGCTGCGGATTAGGACGTTCGATTCCAACGTGCGCGTGTCGATGATTGGACTGCTGACCGTTGCACCCGCGAAGACGAAGGTAGAGTCTCCGACTTTGTTACTGATCTCCGGTTTCACCTTCAGGGTAACAAAGTTGTCCTTGTTGATGCTTGGCGTGACGATGAGCGTGTTGCCGAACTTTTTGTCTTGGAATCCGCCGAACACAGCGGTAGCGGTCTGCTCGTTGAAATTCAGCTGCGGGACCGGCTGGGCGCGGTTGATCTCGATTTTCGCCTGCAAATTGTCGGCGGTCACTACTCGCGGGTTAGCGAGGAATTCTGCATCCGAATCTTCATTCAATAACCGCAAGGTCGCGGACATCTGCGGAACGGTCAGGATTGCGAACTGGCTGCCAACCAATTGGCCGAAGCTGCCAAGGAAGTTGTGGTTGGCGGGATTACCGAGAGCGAAATCGCCGGTTGTAACGTTGCCATTACTTCCGGTGGTCGTCGGTGCGCCGTACGTGAACGTTTTGCCGTTGCTGGCGCTGCCAACCACTCCCGACCAATCGATGCCGTAGCTTTGTTGCGGGTTCGCGGTAACTTCGACCAGGCGAGCTTCAATCATTACCTGCTTGGTTGGCTTGTCGATGGTCACCAGCAACTTGCGAATGTTGTCCATGTTGCTGCGAGTCTCGCGCCAGAAGATGGTATTCGTGCGCTCGTCGAACTGAGGCGGATCCTTGCTCGCCAGCTGCGACGCCAGCAAAGGCGCGACTTCTTTTGCCCGCGAATAGCTGAACTGATAGGTGTCGCTCTCGGTCGGCTCCGCGGTCTTTTCAGCGGCTGTCTTAATATAGTAAACGTGATCAATCTGATCCATGAACAAACCCTTGGCCTTCACGATGATGGCGATCGCTTGCAGCGCCGTGACGTCTTCCAATCGCATCGTCACAGTTCCCGTTACCTGATCGCTCACGACCATGTTGACCTTGGCCTGACGGGCCAACAGACGCAGCACTTGGCCGACGTCGTCGCCCTGAAACTCACGCACGCCGACACCACCGCTTTCCGTAGCACTTTCGGCAGCAGCAGGCGGCACAACTGTGGTGGCGGGCGTGCTGGTAGATGGTTGGGGGGTTGCCGTTTTGGGCGCGGCGGGCGCGGCCGTGGCACTCGTTGCCTGAACAACGGTCAAAGGGGCAGCTACTGACTCGGATTTGTCCGTACTTTTTTCGGCCTTGGTGGCCGGTTTTTCGGTGCTCTCGGGAGCAGACGGAGTCGCTTGGCCAAAGGAGATGGAGATGGCCGCGAGGAATGCGATCGTTCCGCAAGTCAGTTTGAATGTGAAAGTTGCCATAGTGGTAGCATGTTGATTAAGCAACGGGCGTTAAAGCAGGAAGCAGACCAGCCTCGCTGCGTTGTTTCCGCCTCTACGGAAGGCGGTTTCGAAGCGCCTCAGATTCTGCGGGCAGCACAAACAAAATCGCGTACCCGGTAAATATCTTTCCGCCCTGAGGGCCCCTCCACCCCGGTCGCCACATCCACACCGAATGGTCGACATTCGGCAATCGCCTGGTCGACGTTTTCAGGCGTTAACCCTCCAGCCAGAATCGAGTCGATAGTGGGATTGGCCTCGATGAAGGCGCGGGCCCAATTCCATGGAAATGGGACACCGGTTCCTCCGAATTTTCCCGGCGCAGCCGTGTCCAACAACACCCGATTCGCATGATAATCGCCCACTAAGGTTTCTGCGCCGCTCATTGGAATGGCCTTCCAAAGTGAGATGCCTGCCTCCACGAGGTTGAGACAAAATTCCGGCGATTCGGTCCCGTGCAATTGCAGCAGGTCGATGCCATCGATGGCCGCGATTGTCAGCGCATACGTCCTCGTCGGATTTACTACCACTCCAACTCGCACTACTGCATCTGGCAATTCCCTGATCCACTCGCCTGCCTCCGATGGCTCAAGATAACGCCGGCTGCCCGGCCAAAAATTAAAACCGAGAGCATCGGCGCCAGCTGCGATCGCGAGCTCGGCGTCGACCTGATTCGTGATGCCGCAAATCTTAACGAACATTTTGCTGCACATTACGCGCGGTAGCGTGGGCTGTCCTCAGCCGATCCGATTTCGTAATCCACTGAGCACAGCGGACGCTACCGCATTCGACGCGATTTGCCTCCGCTGCGCGCGAGCTGTTTTCTACGCCGCCGTGGCAAACCCCAGCGATGGCTTTGTGAAATCAGGCGCCGGCATCTCTTTCACTAGCTTGACCAGTCCGTTCTGCCATTTGCGTCCAATCTCCTGCAAATAAGGGTCGTCCTGATCGAGCCGCATTCGCGAATTCGCCACCAGCGAGTCAGTCTCATAGCACAGCAGATCGATCGGTGGCCCGACCGCGACATTACTCTTCATCGTTGCGTCGATGGAAATGATTCCGAACTTCACCGCGTCGCTCAACGAAGTCTCGTAATTGAAGCCGCGGTCGAGAATTGGCTTGCCATATTTTGTTTCGCCAATTTGCAGAAAAGGACAATCTCGCGTCGCATGGATGCTGTTTCCCTGCGGATAAATCAGGTGAATCTCGGGCGTGAGCCCAGCGATCTGGCCACCGACGATCAGGTTAATGTTGAAATCGAATCCGTCGGCTTCTAGCGCCGTGCGATCGCGTTTTTCCACCGCTCGCACTTTGGTTCCGACATAGCGCGCTGTTTCGTAAAGCGTCTGGGTATTCATGATCGTTTCGCGAGACGGTTCATTGCTCGCCAGCACCAAATCGTCATCGATGAAGGCGAGCGTCGCCTGAGTGAGGGAAAGATTACCTGAACTCATGATGCAAATCACTCGATCGCCCGGTTTCTCGAAAAGCCGCATCTTGCTTCTCATGGTGATGTTGTCCATACCCGCGCTCGTGCGCGAGTCGGAGAGAAATACCGCACCTGTGCGGCAGAGCATCCCCAGGCAGTAGGTCATGAACGATCTCCCGGTTCGATCACCCGACCCCGCACGCGTTTGATTTGCGTGTGATGAGTCAGGACATGGACCCGACCGTCGCTCCCGCGGAAAAATGCGCTTAACAACCAGGAGACAATCCCAATCACCATTGCGCCCCAAAACGCGCTTCCAAAACCATCAACGCGAAAGCCGGTCACGATGTTTGGCACAAACCAAAGCAGGAGACCGTTTACGATGAAGATAAAAAATCCGAGTGTCACAAGAATCAGTGGCGCGCTTAAAATGAGCAGAACGGGTCGGACAAAAGCATTCAGGATGCCGAGGAGCAAGGCCGCACCGATGAGCGAACCGGCAGAATCGTAGCGAATTCCGTGGATAATGGAAGCTGCGACCATCACTGCCACCGTCGTGACCAGCCAGCGAAAAACAAAATGCCGCATGACGAACGCTAACGAAGGCTTCGCGTTCACGCCAATGCTTTAGGAAAACGGCTTGCCAATCCGATTCGGGCGAGTACAGCGGTGTTTGTTTAGTCATGGCAAGAAAAGTAAAAGAAATAGACAAATCGAAGCCGCCAGCCGATGAGACGGCGCTCAATGGTCACGCTGCCAAACCGGCCGCCAACAAAACCACTCCGACGCGGAAGAGAACTGCATCACGGAAAACTTCAGCAGCGAAGAAACCAGCACCACAGATCAGCGACGAAGCCATTCGCACGCGTGCTTATTTCATTGCCGAACACCGCGAGCGGATGTCGCTACCCGGTGACGCTCATTCCGATTGGCTGGAAGCACGGCGCCAATTAATGGCCGAACTCGGCGAAAGCTAAGTAGTACCGGCTTAGGGTCCGGTGATCCGACCGGTGCCGACCGAACTTGTTGAAATAGGCGTGCGGCTCTGCAACGAGCGCAGTGCCACTTTTGCACCCGGAATCCAAGCGAGCGACCTCTCGAGCTCTGCCGTCGATCAGACAAACTTCCCGCTCATCCGATCACCATCAAAATTTCGTTGCATCATCGAACAAACGCACATCTGCATTGGGTGTTGGGTGTTGGGTGTTGGGTGTTGGGTGTTGGGTGTTGGGTGTTGGGTGTTGGGTGTTGGGTGTTGGGTGTTGGGTGTTGGGTGTTGGGTGTTGATTTTCCTGCTACTCCATTATTCCAACGTTCCGTGATTCCGCACTCGCGGCTTCCAACCCCGGCGCAATCTCCTTGATCTTCTCGATCAGCCGATTCATCGCGAACGGCTTTGGTAAAAACCCGCGCACGCCGACTTCTTTCATCAATTCCTGCGCGCGGGCTTCGTCGCCGCGGCCCGAAATCAAAATCAGCGGCGGAACGATCAGCGGCGGATTCACATGATTGTAAACTTTTCCGATAAGGGCGAAGAGCATGGCGCCATCGATCATCGGCATCGAGAAATCGAAAACGAAGACGCGGTAGCGCTTTTTCAAGGCCAACTCGAAGGCGTACTCAGGATTCGGGGTTGCATCAACCTCGCAGCGGAAATGCGCCTTCAGTGCTTCGCTGATCAGGCGCATCAGCGAAGTTTCATCATCGACGACCAGGATGCGTTGGGGATCATCTGCGGCCACGGCAGACGGTTGCGCTAAATGTCCGCCAGTTTCAAGCTTTCGTTCCATGGAGGGACCAATCATTCGAGTTTCCGGCGATATTCCGAATGTCAGTAACTGCGGCGCCGAGAAACAAAGAAGCCCTCGTCGGACGCTTCCGCTCGCTACAATCTGGTGTTTATTCAGCTCGATGACGAGCGAAGAGAGCCAACTCGCCCAAGCCTTACGCGAGCGTCTGAAGATTATTTCCGACGAAACCAGCCGTCGCAATCCCAATCAGCATATGACACGACTGCGCGAAATCTCCGAGCGCATCGAGTACCTCATCACTGCTCTTCCCCAACCCATAGCACCGCGACTCGCGCACTTCCTCGACCGCAAGAGCTACGACAAAGCTTTGGAATTCCTCTGTAGCGGCGGTTTATGACCGGCGCGGATTTCGGTGGAGGGCGGCGCGCTGTCAGCGCCCAAATTTGAGACAAGCCGTCGCGGCTCGCCCCGAACAGAAAACTAGCGAGAATATAACTCGACGATCAGTTGTTCGTTGACCATCGGTTGGATTTCTTCGCGCGACGGAATCCTCGCGACTTTGCCTTTGAGAGCGTCGCGATCGACCGCCAGCCAGTCTGGCACCGGCACAATCTGCGTCAGTTCTAGATTGCGTAGCGCGAGCTGCCGCGTTTTCGGCTTATCTTTGACCGAAATTTCATCGCCGGCTTTCACGTTGAAGGAAGAGATGTTCACGCTTTTGCCATTGACCAGGATGTGGCCGTGGGAAACGAGCTGGCGGGCACCGGCGCGGGTGTTAGCCAGACCGAGGCGAAAAACAACGTTATCCAGCCGTGTCTCGAGCAACTGCAACAGCGTTTCGCCCGTCACACCGCGTTTCCGAAGCGCGCTTTGGAAAATGCGGCGGAACTGGCGCTCCAATAATCCATACTGGTAACGCAGCTTCTGTTTTTCTCCGAGCGCGATCGCGTAATCCGATTGTTTGCGCCGCGAACCCTTCGGGCCATGCATGCCAGGGGGATAATTTTTTCGCTCGAGCGACTTAGATGGCCCGAACAGCGGAACCCCATAACGGCGGCTAACTTTAGTTTTTGGTCCAGTGTATCTGCCCATGACTTTTCTAGACTCTTCGCTGTTTTGGCGGCCGGCAACCGTTGTGCGGCACGGGAGTGACGTCGCGAATGACGGTGAGTTCGAGACCAATGGCTTGGAGAGCGCGGACAGCTGATTCGCGGCCTGCGCCGGGCCCTTTGACGAGCACTTCGACTTCCTTGAGTCCGTGACCCATAGCCTGACGGGACGCGTCCTGCGCCACCATTTGCGCAGCGTAAGCCGTGCTTTTACGTGAACCTTTGAATCCAACCTTTCCGGCACTCGACCATCCGATGACGTTGCCCTTCATATCAGTGATGGTGACGATGGTGTTGTTAAACGTGGCGAGAATGTGGGCGACGCCATTGTGAATGTTTTTGCTCCCCTTGGCTTTGACGATTTTCGGCTGCTCGACGGCATCGGGGCTAAGAGAAAGGTTCTCCGCCGGCGCGGCGGCAGCTGGAGCGACCCCTTCCTTCTTCGCCTTGGGCGCAGCTTTTTTCTTCGGCTCACCCGCGGCAGCTTCGGCGCCACCCTGCGGCGGCTCGGCTTTTGTTGCGGGTTGTTCTGATTTCGGGGGTGCTTGCTTGACCTCGTCGTCCCCAGTTTTTTTTGATTCAGCCATTACACTTTACCTGCTTTTGCGTCTTTGTTGCGAATCACGCCGACCGTTTTGCGCGGACCTTTGCGGGTGCGCGCGTTGGTGCTGGTGCGCTGCCCCCGAACCGGCAAGCCGCGGCGATGCCGGATCCCGCGGTAACAGTTGATCGCCTGTAAACGCTTGAGATTGCCCTGCACCTCCCGGCGCAGATCACCTTCAATCGGAATTTTGTTGCTCGTGATCGAGTGAATAATCTCATTCAATTGCTGCGGCGTGAGATTTTTCGCGCGCAGATTCGGATCGATATTCGTCTGGTCGAGAATGCGCTTCGCGATCGCCGGCCCAATCCCATAAATATAGGTAAGCGACGCTTCGATGCGTTTCTCCGCCGGAATTTCAACTCCAAGTAATCGAGGCATAATTTCGTTGAAGGTTAAATCGATAAAAAGTTAAACCGCATGCTGCAATACTCCATCACTCCATCATCCCTGCCGCTGCTTGTGCCGCGGGTTCTTGCAGATGACACGCACCACATTCTTGCGCTTCACAATCTTGCAAGATTCACAAAGTCTTCTTACTGATGGTCGTACTTTCATTTTTCCACGAGACGAAACCGTCGGAGAGTTATCCGCGGGTTCATTTATGGCGGAACGTAATCCGCCCCTTCGACAAATCGTAGGGCGAAATCTCTACCATAACTTTGTCTCCTGGCAAGATACGAATGAAGTGGAGCCGCATTTTTCCCGAGATATGGGCCAGAACCCGGTGGCCATTAGGAAGTTCCACCCGAAACATCGTGTTCGGAAGAAGCTCAACCACCTTGCCTTCTACTTCAATTGCGTCTTTCCGCGCCATGTTAGTATTTCAGGCTCCGCATTCGTAATTAATACCGTGTGCTCGTAATGCGCTGATGGCATTCCATCAGCCGTGCAGGCAGTCCAACCGTCATCCAGTAATCTGACGGCCGCGGTTCCCAAATTAATCATTGGTTCGATCGCAAGCGTCATTCCGGCCTTCAGCCGCGGCCCGCTGCCACGTTTTCCATAATTCGGGATTTGCGGTTCCTCGTGCAGTTTTCGTCCAACCCCATGGCCCACAAACTCGCGCACCACATTCAGTTGGTTGCGCGTCGCTTCGTCTTCAATTTCAGCGCTGATATCCCCCAGCCGCCGGCCCTGATGAGCTACGCTAATGGCGCGCTCCAGCGCCCGCTCCGTCACGCGCAGCAAACGTTCCGTCTGCTGATCGATAATCCCAACCGGCACCGTCGTGGCCGTATCGCCGATCCAGCCATCGCGGATCACTCCGATATCGAGTTTCACAATATCGCCATACTGGATGCGGCGCTGGCTGGCGATGCCATGAATCACTTCATCGTTTAACGATATGCAGATGTTTCCCGGGTAAACGCGATGCCCGATCCGATAGCCAAGAAAGGCGCTTTTCACTCCTGCTTCTTCCATCATCTCGGCCGCAGCCTGGTCGACTTCTTTCGTCGTAATCCCGGGCCGAATGATTGCGACAATGCGATCAAGAATGTCGCTGGCCACGCGACAAGCCTGCCGCATCTTTTCCGCTTCCTTCGCATTCTTTATCGGAATCATTTCGTTTCAATCAAACGCGAAATATCGCCAAAAACCCTCTCGCGATCTCGATTTCCATCGATGCGATGCAACACGCTTATGTTTTGATAGTAGGATGCCAGCGGCTCGGTTTTAGCACGATATTCCTTCAACCGATTTTGCAGAACTTCGACATCGTCGTCACTCCGTCGCATCAATGGTCCTTCACAATAAGGACAGACCGCACGCTCAGAGAAATTCCCCGCTCCCAAACTCGTAACAAAACCGCAACTGCGGCACTGCAACCGGCCGGAAATCCGCTCGCGCACAGTTTCCTCGGAGACCTCGAGCCAGATTGCAAGATCGAGAGGCGTGTGATGCCGGGTAAGAATGGCAGCCAAACTTTCGGCTTGCGGGACCGTGCGTGGAAATCCGTCGAAGACAAAGCCATGCGCCCCATGTAATCGCAGCCAGTCTTCGATTAGTTTCACAATCGTCGCATCGGGGACGAGGCCGCCCTGCTGAATAATCTCAGATGTTTCTACTCCGAGCGGCGTGCCAAGATCTTTTTCACGGCGCAAAATCGCGCCCGGCGATGTGACCGGAATTCCGAATTGCCGCGTAATCAGTTCAGCCTGGGTGCCTTTCCCAGATCCCGGCGCGCCGAGGAGAACAAGCCGTTTTTTCACTCAGCGGCCGTAAAGAAAAATGGCGACTCCGGCAATGACAAGAATGGAGATCGCGACGTACAGCCACATCAAAGTGGTCTGCGCGGCGGCATCGCCACGATTGTAAGCCGCGCGCGTATCAAAAGCTCGCCCGCGAATTCGTCCCTTCCGCAAGAATCCGTCATAATGGCGCTGAATGAGATGCGTTTCGACCTGGCGCATCGTGTCCAGCATTACACCAACGATGATGAGCAGACTGGTTCCGCCGAAAAACTGCGCCGTGACCTGCGGAACGTGCAGCGCCTGACTGAGCAAACTCGGTAACACCGCAATCAAAGTGAGAAACACCGCGCCGGCGAACGTCAGCCGCGTCATGGTGTAATCCAAAAAGTCGGCAGTTGGCTTTCCCGGCCGCACGCCGGGAATATAACCGCCGTGCTTCTTTAAATCGTCCGCGATTTGCGAGGGCTGAAATTGCGTAGCCACCCAGAAGTAACTGAAAAAGAAAATCATCGCGGCAATCAAGACGTAATGGAGCCATCCTGTCGCCATCGCATCGGTGATCTGCTTGGCCACCCGACTGTTTTTGAACATGAGACCGACGATGGTGGTGGGAAATAACAGGATGGCCCAAGCGAAAATGATTGGCATGACTCCGGCGTAATTCACTTTCAAGGGCATGAAAGTCGATTGTCCGCCGTACATTTTCCGGCCCACCACGCGCTTCGCGTACTGAACAGAAATTTTACGAACGCCCTGCGTGATTGTGATTACCCCGGCGATTACCAGGAACAAAAACAAAATCATCAGCACCAGAACGACCGGAGTTGGACTGGCCTGACCGGTATCCGCTCCGGCGCCCGCACTCGGTACGAACGTTCGCCACGCTTGTGTCAGGGCGGCCGGCAGCCGCGCGACGATTCCAACGGTGATTATTAAGGAAATGCCGTTGCCGATACCGCGGTCCGTGATCTGATCGCCCAGCCACATCAGAAAGAGTGTGCCGGTAGTTAAAGTGATCACTGTGACGACGCGGAAGGGCCAGCCCTGGTCCGCTACCAGCGGAATCCCGAGCCTTCGAATCGTATCGGGAATTCCGCCCAGCACCGTGTGGTAAGACTCCGGATGCTGAAAAGAAATGGCGAGCAGGTATCCCTGGAAAAGACAAAGCGCTACCGTCGCGTAGCGCGTGTATTGCATGATCTTCTGACGACCTCCGTCCTCGCGCGCGAGGCGGCCAAGTTGCGGAATCACCGCCGTCAATAACTGCAGCATGATTGACGCGCTGATGTAAGGCATGATGCCCAGCGAAAAAATCGCGCAATTCTCCAGCGCGCCGCCGCTGAAAAGATTAAAGAGCGCAGCTACACCGCCCTGCTTATCGGCGGTGGTGCGAAACCATTCCTGCAAGACGGCCTGATTGACCCCGGGAGTGGTGATCGCAGCGCCCAAACGCACGATGACAATAATCGCGAGCGTAAACAAAATCCGGCGCCGGAGCTCCGGAATTTTTACTGTGTTGACGAAGGCCGAGATCATTTTTTGAGCACGTCATCTCGAGCGAAGTCGAGGGAGCCGGTTGCGAAAGCTTTAAGGTAACACCGCGGGATCCTTCGACTTCGCTGCGCTCCGCTCAGGATGACACAAGAGCAGAGCGGTCCGCTCGCGACGACGGGCTTTTCAAAACAAGACATGGCAGCACGCCTATTTCGGGGCCGTTTTCTTTTTCGGCTTCGATCTTTTTGCACCGGCGTTTTCGGCTGAGCCCTTTTGCTGGTCCTTTTTTGCGCCG
>JBKPQI010000253.1:0-6146 GCA_046733975.1 Verrucomicrobiota bacterium | reverse complement strand
GCGCTTCTCCACAACTGGTGTGAACGGTGTAAACGTGCGCGCCGGTCATCTCGGCGAATGTCATCAAGTGATGAACGCCTTCGGCTTCGACCACCGGCGGCCGGCTCCAGCAATGAAACTCCGGCTCGGTTTTTCCTTCGCTCAGTAGTTTTTTCTGCAGCTCAAAAACGAGCTCGGCATTCTCGCAATGTGCGGTCACGATGACGCCGAGCTTTTTTGCCAGCGTGAGCGTGGCATAAAGTTCTTCATCGGTAATTCCGAACGCGCCTTTGTAGGCGAGGAAAATTTTGAAGCTGCTGAGTCCGCGGTTCACGATCTCTTTGAACTCGCGTTCGGCTTCCAGGTCGTAACGCGTGACGCCCATGTGGAAAGTAAAATCACACGCGCTCCTGCCCTGGGCGTTACCCAACCAGAGCTCGAAGGCTTCCATCGGGTTGTCGTTTCGAGACGGACAAATCATTTCGATGAAAGTCGTCGTCCCGCCGACGAGCGCGGCGCGACTGGCAGTTTCGTGAGTGTCTTTGGCGAATGTGCCCATGAAGGGCAGATAAATGTGAACGTGCGGGTCGATGAAACCGGGGAAAACGTATTTGCCGGACGCGTCGATGACTTCTTCGGCGGTTACGTCGTCGATAGTACGCTCGATCCGGGTGACGGTTTCGTTCTCGCAGAAGATGTCGCCGACGTAGCGTTCGTTGGCAGTGATGATTTCGCCGTTCTTAATGAGCAGTGACATGTGACAAGTGACGTGTGACGAGTGACGTGCGTGCGTTCCCTGAAATCCTGTCACTGGTCACGTGTCACACGTCACTTCTCTTACTTTTTCCAAACGTCGCCCACTTTGTCGCCGAACCAGCGCGTCGAAACGACTTTCTGCTGCGTGTAAAACTGCACACCTTCTTTGCCCTGAATGTGGAGATCGCCGTAGAAAGATTCATCCCAACCGGTGAACGGAAACATGGCCATGGTGGCGGGCACACCAATGTTGATTCCGACCATGCCCGCTTTGACGCGGTGCTTGAATTCGCGCGCCGCTTTTCCCGAGTTGGTGAAAATCGCGGCGCCATTGCCATAGGCGGATTTGTTCGCCGCCTCGATGGCATGATCGAGATCATCCATGCGCATCACGTTCAAGACCGGCCCGAAAACTTCTTCGCGAGCGATGGTCATATTGTCCTGAACTTGATCCACAATCGTAGGCGCGATGTAAAAACCGTTCGGCGCGCCGGGCACTTTAATCCCGCGGCCATCGGCAATGATTTTCGCGCCTTCTTTTTCACCGGCGGCGACAAGGCCCAAAACGCGATCGCGATGTTGTCCCGTGATGACCGGTCCCATATCGGGTTGTGTGGGCGTATCGGTCGGTCCGACTTTGATCGCGCGCGCGGCTTCAACGAGCGCCGGCAATACGCGACTGGCAGCGTGGCCAACGGTGATGGCAGTCGAACCGGCCATGCACCGTTCGCCGGCGCAACCGAACGCTGCGACAGAAAGAGCTTCGACGGTGCGCGCGACATCGGCGTCGGGCATGACGACGATGTAATTTTTCGCACCGCCATTTGCCTGCACGCGTTTGCCGTGGCGCGTGCCGGTCTCATAAATGTATTTCGCGACCGGTGAGGATCCGACGAACGAGATGGCTTTGACTTTTGGATGAGTAAGCAGCGCATCGACGCACTCGCGTCCGCCGTGGACAACATTGATGACGCCTTTCGGCAACCCGGATTTCTCCAGAAGCTCGATGATCAAAGTGGCGCTGAGCGGAACTTTTTCGCTGGGTTTAAGCACGAAGGTGTTACCGCAGGCGACGGCGAGCGGAAACATCCACATCGGTACCATCGCTGGGAAATTAAATGGAGTGATCCCGACGCAAACGCCGAGCGGCTGCAGCATGGTTTCGCAATCGACGCCGCGCGCCAGGTTTTCGAGCGTGTCGCCCATCAGCAGGGTGGGAACGTTGCAGGCGTATTCGATGTTCTCGATCCCGCGGTAAACGCTGCCGCGTGCTTCGGCCAAAGTTTTGCCATGCTCACGGGTGACGGTTTCGCAGATGCGATCGAAATTTTCTTCGATCAATTGGCGATAACGAAAGAAAAAGCGCGCGCGTTCGACGGGCGGAGTGTCGCGCCAGGCGGGAAAGGCGTCAGCGGCGGCGCCGACGGCGAGGTCGACGTGTTCCTTGGTGCAGGCCGGAACTTCGGCGATAATTTCACCGCGGGACGGGTTGAAGACGGGAGTGTGATGGACGCCGGTGATTTCGCGGCAGGAGCCATTTATGAAAACCGGCACGGTGTTCATCCGTGCAAACCCCAAATCTCAAACCCCAAACCCCAGGAAAACGACACCGATTTCATCGGTGAAACTCCAAATACACCCCAAGGACCAAGGAAATTCCAAGCTCCAATATCCAACTGGGAAGCCACGACGTTTTGCGTCATTGATTTGATATTCCGGTAAAGGCCGGCGAAATCGGCGACCATAAAGCCCAAATCGCAAACCTTAAGTCACCAGGGAAGTTCCAAGCTTCCAAGATAGAAGCGAAAGCACTGCGCAACGCTTTCCTTGGCGTCATTTTCGAAAAATGCTCGCGAAGATCAGGTGCAATTCCCTCGCTTCGCAGAATAATTTTCGCGCTTCATCAGCCAGCGCCGGTTCAGAGGCCGCGACCATGCGAAGGAAAAACTTCGTTTCCTTCGCTTCCTTCGTACAGCGACCGATTACGTGCCGGAAATCCTTCTTGGAAACGCGCTCGTCCGCTTCGCAATAGTTACCGCCAACACTGGTTCCGCAACCCACCAACTGATCGATAAGCCGGTTGTTTGTCGGGTTTCGCGGGATCTTCTTTGAAAACCGCACGATTGCTTCACCGAATTGGGCCGTGCGTTCTTCTAAATCGAATGGATGTTTGCCGCCCCCATTTCCGCCAGGCCTCTCATTCACAAACAACGTCGCGTCGGAGCGATCGGAATATGTGAACCGACCGCGCGCGGTATTCGTGTTTGCAGCTTGGGTTTTGGAGCTTCCCTGGGGTTTGGATATTGGGATTTGGTGCTTGGTCAACCGTGCGTCCGATGAGTTGGAATAGTTGAGAGAGGTGCGCGTCGCTGATCCTTGAAGTTTGGAGCTTCTCTGCAGCTTGGATGTTGGATTTTGGTGCTTCACTTTAGCCTCTGGCTAAGGCGTGCGATTGTTTGACAAAATCGTCGCCACTCCATTCGCTGTCGGCTTTGACTATTTTTTTGGCGGCGGCGGCATCGGCGGCAGCCTTGTCTTTCGCTTTGCGCTCTTTCTGCATGCGCACCAGCTCGGCATGAGTGGTGAAATAATCGAGACTCTTGCCTTTGAAATCGGGCAGGGTCTCGAATTGGTGTTTCTCCATGAACGCCAGAAGTTCGTCGCACATTCTTTTCACCATGTCGTAGCCGTGTTTCATCACCCCAGTGCACACCTGCGTGGTATCGGCCCCGAGTAAAATGAATTGCGCGGCGTCGCCCCCGGCTTCGATGCCGCCGATGGCGGAGAGAGTGCGTCCGGAAAATTCGCGACGGATCATGGTCGCGATTTCCATAACCATGCGCAGCGCGATTGGCCGAACCGCTTTGCAGGAATAACCTCCGGGCGTGGTATAACCTTCGACCGATGGTTCGGGTCGGAGTGTTTCCAGATTCACGCTCATAATGCTACGAATGGTGTTGATCGCGCTCACGCCCTGACAACCAGCACGCAATGCTGCGCGACTTGGATCTTCGATCCGCGTAACATTCGGAGTCATTTTTGCCCAGACCGGCTTTTTTGCGGCCGCCATGACCCAGCCAGCAACCTCTTCCAAAATCTCCGGATTTTCGCCCATCGCTGCGCCCATTTTTCGTTCGGTCAAACCATGCGGGCAGGAAAAATTCAATTCGAAACCATCGACCCCCATGTCCTGACAACGCTCGACGATTTCTGTCCAGGCATCGGGATTGTATTCCTCCATGATCGAGGCGATGAGCACGCTATCGGGAAATTGGTCTTTGCACTTTTTGAACTCGTCGATCCAGATGTCGAACTTGCGGTCGCTGATGAGCTCGATGTTCTCCCAACCGACGACATCTTTTCCGTCGCCCGCGATCAATTTCGCGTAACGCGGCGTGACATTGATGACTTTGGAGGCGTCGAGGCTGATGGTTTTCGCAATAACGGCGCCCCAGCCTTCGCGAAACGCGCGGGTGATGACGTTGAGATTGGTTCCGGGCGGGCCGGAAGCGATTACGAATGGATTGGGCAGCTTTAAGCCGTCGACGGTGGTGGCGAGTGTTGGCATGTTTGTTGGTGGTGAATTTACCAGCGCCGGTAGTCGTAGAGCAAGTCGCTTACCTGCTCGGTAGGGCAGGCGGAGCGCCTGCCCTACAAGTTACAGATGGGAGAGCGAAGCGGGTAAGCACCAAGCACACACCGATTTCATCGGTGAAAATCCAAGCACCAAAAGCCAAGCACCAAGGAGAGAGTTAAAGCACTAAAGGACCAAGCACCAGAGAATATCCAACCACCAATTTTCAAAATTCAATTTCCAGACAAACGACACCGATTTAATCGGTGCGGAGATCGGTTGTTGGAGCTTCTCTGGAGCTTCGATGTTGGAATTTGGTGCTTTGCCCCCTTGGTTTTTCCTTGGGGTGTGGAAATTGGTGCTTGGGATTTCCGAGCCGGAGTAGCGAGGCTCAACCGCCCCTACCTGAAATCCACCGCATCGCTTTGTCGGCCAACTTGTCGAAGGCCGTGACCGCGAGCTCGAGATGTTCTTCTTTCGTGTCCTCGATCTTGTTATGACTGATACCGTGCAGACTCTGCACAAACATCATTACGGTCGGGATGCCAGCTCGTGCGACTTCAGCGGCATCGTGCAATGGACCAGATGGCATGCGATGCGGTTTGGCGCCAATCGCTGAAATAGCCGCGTCGGCCAATTCAATCAGCTCTTGGTTAAACAGGATCGGTTCGATGTTCCAAATCCGTTCCCACGCGACAGCGACATTCCCTTCTCTGGCGAATTTTTCACTGGCGGTTCTTGCTTCGCTCAACATCTGCTAGAGCGCTTTGGCATCGAGATGGCGTTGATCGAGCGTGATGCGGCATTCTTCGACCACACTGGTGACAATGCCGGGTTTGGTCGTGCAGGAACCGATTGTGCAAACACCGCCCGTCCGGAGCGGACCGCCATTGCTCCGTTTCGCGATCTCATAAATTTCCGGACTCATCTTCGACGCTGCAAGAAATGCATCACGCCGCCGATTCATGGGCGTGCTGCCGGAATGAGCGGCCTGCCCGCGAAAGGTGACGGCGTGACGCTCAACGCCGAAAGTGCCGAGGACAGCACCGAGCGGCAGATCGAGATCGAGCAGCACTGGCCCCTGCTCGATGTGCAATTCGATGTAGGCCCCAGCGTTCTTCAATTCCTGCCCCGAATCTTTTACTTTCTCGAATTCGATTCCGTGTTCCCTGATCGCGTCGACCAGACGAATCCCGTCCTTATCTTTTAGTGCCCGCGTTTCGTCCATGTCGATCTTGCCTGAGCAAGCGGACGAACCAAAGAGGCTTTTGCCAAATCGCGCGCCTTCTTCGTCCGCCCAGTCGACCAGCCGGAGTGTCACCGGCGGTTTGCCGGCGTATTGCGCATTGATACGTCGAAGAATCTCCGCGCCGGCGAGTGTGTTCAAACATCCGTCGAGCCAGCCGCCATTCGGGACGGAATCGATGTGTCCGCCAATGAGTAACGCTTTGTCTGATTTTCCGGGAAGCGTTGCCCAGAGATTTCCGGCGGCGTCATTGTGAATTTCGGCGCCCGTAGCATCCAATTTTGCTCGCAGCCATTTTCTCGCGTTGGCCCACGTGGGCGTGAAGGCAACACGTTGCGCACCGTTTTCATCGCTGGTGAGTGACCGCAGCTCTTTCAGCTCGTTCACAGTTCGTTTCGGGTCGAGTGGCACGAAGGGCGATGGTATTGGGTTGGGCATTTTTGGAAAAGGGGAAAAGGGAACGCCGAAGGCCGAACACCGAGCGTCGAACACCGACCACCGAACGTCGAACGCCGAATGGGAGAGTTGAGGGCGGAATTTTCAATATCCAACGGCCAACTCCGACAGTCGTCGCGAGCGGGCGCTCAAGTT
>JBKPQI010000252.1:0-8616 GCA_046733975.1 Verrucomicrobiota bacterium | reverse complement strand
ATGTTGACAGCTTGAACAGACCTGCGACGGCAACAAGCACCACGGCCGCAAGTACCGGCTGTGGCAATGCACTAAGGAGATGAGAGAAGAACAGAACAACCACTAAAATGATTCCGGCCGCGAGCGCGCCAGAGAGCGGTGTCCGTGCACCGCCGCCTTCATTAACCAAAGATTGCGACATGCCGCCGCTGATCGGGAATCCACGCCCAAGTCCTGCCGCCAGATTCGAAGCGGCGAGTGCCAGAAATTCCTGATTTGCGTCAAATCGTCCGCCATGTTTGGCCGTGAACATTCGACCGATGGCAGCGGTCTCCACCGCGCCCAGCAAAAAACAAGCAAACGCTAATGGAAGCAATTCATTCAAATCGTGCCAGTAAACGGCTGGCATACCAATCGCAGGTAATCCCTCAGGAATATTTCCGAGCAGCTTTACACCCCGCGCGTCCAACGACAGCGCTGAAGCGGCGATGATACCGCCGATCACTACGAAGAGTGCCACCGGTTTGTTTTTAAGGAACATTTTTCCGAGAACGAGCACTGCCAGCGCGGTTCCTCCGACGAGAAGTGATGTGGGATTGGTTTCGGGCAGATGCTTGAAGAAATGGCTGCTGTTCTCCCAAAAATCCCCATGGGCGCCGTGAAATCCAAACAGCTTGGGCAATTGGGTACTTGCCAGAAAGAGCGCAACCCCGCATTTGAACCCGGTCATGACGCTTTCCGAGATAAAATTTACGATCACGCCTGCTCTGACGAGCCAGGCGATGAAAGCGATGAACGCGACCAGCAACGCCGTGCCGGCGGCGAGCGCGCCGAACCGTGAGGTATCGCCACCAGCAATTTCCCCAAGAGACGCTCCGACGAGCAACGATATCGCCGAGGTGACGGTCACGACAGTGTGTCGCGAACTGCAAAACAACCAGAACACGAGTCCACCGAACAAACAGGCGTAAAGCCCGGCTTCGGGCGGCAGATTCGCCAGAGACGCGTCACCAAGTCCTGCCGGCAACAAATAAGCGGCCAGCGTAATACCGGCGGCGATATCGAAGCGAACCCAATGGCGTTGATAGGAGTGCAGCCAGGCACGGAAAGAAAATACTTTTTCCCACCACCGTTCATCTCTGCCGGTGATGGCTACAGGTGATTTGTTCACAGAATTAGCGACGTCGATCGTGCCGACGCTTTCTGTATTCCGCCGCCCAGGCCCGCGCCGCTTCCAACGGATTTCCGCCGGCTTGTCGATCGAGCCAGGCTTGCAAACCTTCTTTGTCGACCGGCAAATCAACTATTCTTGGCTTGCCCATCAGTTTGCCAAAGGCCGTCATCACTTCCGCCATGCTGCCAAAAACGAGTTCGTCCATGGCTTCTGGCTTGCCCTGGCAGGCGTAGGCGTTGAAGTCGGCCCATTTCCCATCGGGCCGCAGCACAAACATGTGTGTTTTCGGCATCGATTCGTTCGGATTAACTCCGGTCTGAGTGACTAGGTACGGCCCTTTTTCAGCAGTTGAACCGAGATTCAAAATCTGCGCATCCCGGTAATCGTTAGTGATGGTTCGCATTCTATGGTGAAGTTCGGCGCCCAGAACGTGCCGCTACAGATGCAGACCGGTTTTTGTAGCGGCGGCCTCTGACCGCCAGTTGAGTCGTCAATTTCATTTCGGCGCGCCAGTTCCTTCGAAATCACCACCAAGGGCAAGATAGAGATTGACGCGTTCGCGCAGCCGCGAGGCCCGAATTTGTGTGAGCTGAACCTTGGCACCGAGATTTTCTCCGCCGAGGCGTAAGATGGTGAACATGTCGACCTGCCCCTGTTCAAGCTGCTCCCGTCCAAATTTCATCGACTCGGCGCTGCTGGAAACTGCGTTAGCGAGCGCACCTTCGCGCTTGCGCAAATAATAATCGTTAGCTAGGGCGTCTTCTACTTCTCCGAACGCCCGCAAAGCTGAGCCCACATAACTCGCGGCGGCAGCTTTCTGCTCGGCCGTGCGAAGGTCTTGCGCAGCCTTTAGTTCACCACCGAAAAAGATGGGTTGAGTGACACCAGCGGCCAGATTCCAAAGAACGGCATCGACCGTGCCCACGGAATCGAGTTGCGCAGTGCCGACTCCCCCGGTGGCCGCGAGGACAAAGCGAGGCAGGCGCGCGGTTCGAGCTTCATTCACTCGATGAAAGGCGGCGGCGAAGCGACGCTCACTCGCAATCAGGTCAGGCCGGCGCTCAAGAAGTTGGGCCGGCATACCTGCGGGCACGGCTCTCGGCTGCTCAGGAAAGGAACGTCGCACATCAAACTTTCCCGCAGGATAATGGCTGGTGACCACTTCGATGGCGCGGATTGTCTGGGCTCGGACCTGCTTCGCGGTATAGAGTGCATCCTCTGCGATAGCGGTGCGGGACTTGATCTGCGACAAATCGAAATCGCTCGCGAATCCGTGTTGTTTCCGTACATCCTCGAGCTTCGAGTACTCCTGGTAGAGATCGAGAGTTTCTTGCGCGTTGGCTTCCTGCTGCGCAGCCTCGATCGTAGTGAAATACGCGCGCGCCACGGCCGCGGCCAGCGATTGCCGTGCAAACTCATAGTCGGCTTCGAGCGCGCCGCTTTCAGCGAGCGCAGCAGCCTTTTTCGAGCGAAGGCGTCCCCACACGTCCGCTTCCCACGCCGCGCCGGCAGCGATGCCATAAACCCATCGTTGTGACGTTTCATCCATGCTGGTATCGAGCCCAGCGCCGCCGGGATTTTCAGTACCTGGATTCCCCAAGTCGGGCGGATTGATTCCACGACCGAGGTCGCCATTAAGGTGTTGTCCCTGCCGCTCACCAAGTCCTTTCATGGCGATACGCGGGTACAACGATGATGCCGCGATGCGTACGGCGGCACGCGACGCCTCCACCCGCGCCGCGGCCGCTCTGAGATCGGGATTGCGCTCGACCGCATCTGCCACCAGCGCCGTCAGCTCCGGATCGTGAAAAGTGCGTATCCAATTCGGGACTAGACCGCCCCCGCGATGCGGGCCGGCCCATGCGCCCGGAATTTGGGCGCGCGCCGATTCCGGCATGATGTCCCCGCCGACCGGCGGCTGCTTAATCGCACAACTAACCAGAATGAGACACGATGCCGCCAAAAGAAGAACCCGGCTATTCATGTCGGCGCAATCCTTAATGAAGCTTCCAGACAAACCAGTCCAGCTTCGCCGAAACTCGCAGGAAAACTTTACGCACAATGTGAATCATCTTGCCGTTTTCGGTGTAAATGGCGCCGCCACCGCGCGCGCCAGCCGCGAGGAAAAGGTCGCGGTCCTTTTCCGCAAGGACCAGGCGAACAGCAATGCGCTGTTCCGGCGCGGCAACCGGCAGGGTAGTCTGCAAATTGCCGCTGATTGGCATTTGCCCTTGTGCGGTGGCCCACAGGATCGAGTCCACCACGCATTTAATGATCCGTCCCGGGTACTGCATCATGTAGATTTCTGCCTCGTCTCCAGCCTTGACATAACGCAGCTCGTTTTGCCGGAAAAAAGCCAGCAACCACGGGTCGTCCTCCTCGATAAAACTCATCACCGGCATGGTCGCGAACTGAGTCGCGCGCACGCCCGGCCGCAGCGCCAGATTAGCCACCCGACCGTTGGCCGGCGCAAGGTAAGTCGTGCCTTGATGATCGAATTTCGCATTAATCAGGTCCGCCTCAGACTTGCTGATCTGCGCTCGCGCCTGCGATTCCGTGGCATCGGCAGCAAGAAATTCGCTCTGGAGATTCCCCAGATCACTTTGCGCCTGCTCCAGGTCGGCGCGTTTCCCGGCCCCGGTCGTCGCGAGCGCGGTGAACTGTTCAACACGCTTTTGCGCGAGCTCGATTCGCGGAGTCAAAGAAGCTTTCTTGTTCGTGGCGTTATTGAGTTGATCCTGGGCACCGCGTAACGTGGCCTCAGCCGCTTTTTCTGCGGCCTCGAATGGCACCGGGTCGATCTTGAAAAGCACATCGCCTTTTTTGATGGGCCGGTTTGGTTCGATCGGAACATCGGTTACCTGACCGGTCACCCGCGGGACGATCGGGATGACATAATTTTGCGCGCGCACATCCCCAGATGACGGCGCGCAGATGTTCATGAACAAGATCAGCACCGTCAGCATGATGATCGGAATCGTGACGACAATAACCTGGCTGGTGATGTTCCAGGGCAGCAGCTTGAACTTGAAAAAGATCAGCCAGACGATGATCGAATAAATGATCAGGAGAATCAGTTCCATCTTGCCTTAGCTCCGGACGGAACCTCTTTTTGCTTCAAGTTCAGCAACCCGGGCGCGCAACTTTTGCAGCTCCTCATCTTCGGCGGTTAATTGCTCGCCAGAGTGGCCGTGGGATTCATCTACGTCTGTGCCATAGGCCATCTTGTGCAGGACTGGCTTGGTGTAAGCCCAAAGCCAGGCGAACGGCCAAAGCATTCCGCCAAAGCAAAGTGACAACAGGCAGACGCATTGGATCGCCTTGGCCTGCGGATGCTTTCTCTTTTCTGCAATCTTTTCCGGCAAAATATGCACCAGCCAGAAAATAACGATGCCGATGATCGGCCCGATGATGAGCACGACCCATGAAATGCCATTGGCAACGGCGTCGAGCGTCTCGCCATGAAAAATCGAAGCGTGAGCGCGACACGGCAGCGCCAAAAATAGGATCGTTAGCAACCAGGTAAATTGTCGCCGAGAAAAGGCGGGCATCGCGCTAATCTGTCCGGTACGCTTTCGCGCAGGGTATTGGACCTTGGGCTTAGGCGCGATGCAAACCCTGTCGGCGCTATATAGGGCAAAGGTCCTATTCGCGCGGTTGGCGTTTTTTGCTTCGATCACACAGCGCTTACTGATTTTAATACACCTCATGAAACTTCGAGCCGTCATCATTGTTTTTGCTGCATTTCTCACCGCGGTCCAGGCGATGCAACAGCCATCGTTCCACACCAAGGGCACACCGACCGGCAAACCGACGGGGCCGCTCAAACCGGGAGAATACTGGTGGCACCCTGAAATTTCGCCGCAAGGCCCTCTCATGATTCTGATTAGTATTCCCGAGCAGGCCATGCATGTGTATCGGAACGGCATTCTGATCGGCCGCTCGACCGTGAGTACCGGATCCAAGGGTCATGCTACTCCCGGCGGCGTGTTCAGCATTCTGGAGAAACAGTCAACGTATCGGTCAAAAAAATACGATAACGCGCCGATGCCTTATATGCAGCGCCTGACATGGACCGGCATTGCCATGCACTCGGGGCAACTTCCCGGTTACGCTGCCAGCCATGGTTGTGTTCGCCTTCCATACGATTTCTCTCAACTGCTGTTCTCAACCACCAAAAGCGGTGGTACGGTTATCATTGGCGACGGCAAGACGCCGGTGCCGCGCCTCGCATCAAATCCCGGGTTGCTGCTTGCTCCCAAAGATTTCAGTCCCGGAATGCTCCGTCCAATGGCCAAGAACGATTACGACTGGCATCCTGAACGCAGTGCCGAAGGCCCAATCACCATCGTCATTAGTTCAGCTGACAAGGCCATGTACGTCTATCGTAACGGCGATCCAATCGGACGAGCCTCGGTTGAAGTCGCCGGCAAAGGTTTCGGCTCCCGTGACAAGCTCGGCAATCACGTTTTCACCATGCTGGAAGGAACTACTGGACGCCCCAGCCGATTCACGCCGAACCATGAAGAGGCACGATGGATGCGAGTAACGAGCGAAGGTCGTCCGGTCGATCCGGATACTTTGGCTTCGCGTTTACAATTTAGCTCGGAATTTGCCGACAAGCTTGCACCGGAACTCCAACCCGGCACGACCGTGATCGTCACCGACCAGCAAGTCGTTCGGAAACCAGTCACTCAATCTGACGTCTTCGCGTTAAACTAATTCTTTGTAGGCGTAATCGCTCGCCCACTACTTCTCACTTCTCCCGATTCACTTCCGCAATTATCCCGACTCGCTCCGTCTACTTCTTTTTGCTGTAGGCGCCTGCGCCTTCACCCTCGCCGGCTGCAGTACGACGCCGTATGCCGAAGTGTCGCCCAGACAACCGCATCTTGAGGGGCCGCCGGGTCCTGAGCCACTTTTCTCTGCGGAACAGGAGATTGGGAAGGCGCTCGGGCCCGACCATCGCCGACCACTCGCAGCGCTGGGCGATTGCCTCCATGCGCTCGACACCGCATCACGTGCGCTGCGCCGCAACCCAAATAACGCCGTCGCTCGCCGCGACTACAACTTTGCGCTCAGCCGGCTCCTGGAAATCGTCGCCAAATCGAAAGTAGATGCATGGTCGAAGCCGCTGACCGTCCCTGCGCCGCACGGGGACTATGTCCTCACCTACAAGCCCGACCCGCGGCCGGAGTGGAATCCAGCGCGTTATGATTTGACTCCGGCGGACGAATTTGATGTCGGCGGTCCCTACGTCACCGAGCGCACCACGCGCGATGGCGTTGGCGCACCACTCGTCGCAGTCGAACGCGAACCTGCAAAAAATATTCGCCAACGTTTCGCGCCTTCACGAGTTTTCTACAGCGTTACCGTGGTGGCGTACTTCGAAGGACGCCGCTGCGTGCTTGTAGCGGAAGATCCTTTGGCGAAGGAAACGGTGCTCTTCAACGGTCACACCGTTCCATTGGCCGCTGATTTCACCGTTCCGCTCGCGGTAATGCTTCAGGAGACCGATCCGAAAAAATATGAACTATCGCGCGTTCTCAATCCGGAAAAGTATGCGAAGACGGCGGCGATCGAACGACTTCAACCGTACGATCCTAATAAAACGGTGGTATTGGTCATTCACGGGTTGAAAGATTCACAAGCAACGTGGACACCGATGATCAACAAGCTGCGGGGAGACCCGGTCATCCGAAAGCATTATCAGTTTTGGTTCTACAGTTATCCCACGGGTTACCCGTTCCCTTACTCGGCCGCGATCCTGCGCGACCAGCTCGATGAGGTCGAAAAGCACTTTCCCAACATGAAACCGATGGTTGTGATCGGACATAGCATGGGGGGTTGCATTAGCCGGCTCCTGCTCACCGACAGTGGCGACCAGCTTTGCCTGAAGATCTTCGGCAAGCCACTGGATGAGGTGTCGCTCTCACCGCGCACGCGCGAATATTTCCGTGAGGAACTTTTCTTTCGGCATCGGCCCGAGATCGGGCGCGTCATCTTTATCGCTTCGCCATTAAGGGGGAGTAACATGGCAACGGGTTTGATCGGCAGCCTCTCTACCTTCCTCATTCGTGAGTCAACCTTAAGCAGTCAAGCGAGCCAGGAGATGCTTCGTGCGACAAATATTCGTGAAGAGGAACTCAAGCCCAAGCGCCGCGCCAACAGCGTTGACAGCCTGTCGCCGAAAAGCCGCTTTCTTCAGGCGATGAATACGATTCCGATGACGCCTCATGTCCCACACAACACCATCATCGGCGACCGCGGCCGCGGCGATTCCCCGAACTCCAGTGATGGAGTGGTTCCGTACTGGAGCTCCCACATGAAAGGCGCCGAGACCGAGCGCATCGTGCCCTCTGACCACAGTGCCCATCAAAACCCGGAGGCGATCGCGGAAGTATTGCGAATCTTGAAAGCCAACGCCCACTAGTTCAGCAACAATTATGGAAGCGCCTACCCTTGGTCCACCGCAACTCGCTTCCAACGCGACCCATCCTGTCGGTGACGATGTTCGCATTCCCGAACGGATTGAAATTGGCGCCGAACCAGGATTGCAGTTCGAGCTGGCGGGCCCGCGCACGAAACTCTTTTTCGACCCGAAGGAGACCCGCGCCGCTATCGTCACGTGTGGCGGTTTATGTCCCGGACTGAACAACGTTATTCGCTCGCTTTTTCTCGAACTGCATTACGGCTATGGCGTCGCCGGAGTGCTTGGGTTCCGCGGCGGTTATGGCGGACTCGATCCCGACTGCGGCATTGAGCCGGTGAAAATCACAACACAATTCGTCGATGGCATTCATCAAAAAGGCGGCAGCATCCTCGGGACGTCGCGCGGCCCAGTAGATATTTGCAGAGCCGTGGACAACCTCGTCCCGCGCGGGGTGAATATTCTTTTTACGGTTGGCGGGGACGGTACGCAGCGCGGCGCGGATGATCTTTACCGCGAAGCGCGTAAACGCGGTCATGCTCTCTCAGTTGTTGGTGTGCCCAAGACAATCGACAACGATGTCGGATTTGTCTCACGCACATTTGGATTTTTCAGTGCGGTCGAGGAGGCGGCGCGCGTGCTGGATTGCGCCCACACCGAAGCGCGCAGTGTCCGCGGCGGAATCAGTCTCGTTAAATTGATGGGACGCCACGCCGGGTTCATCACTGCTGGCGCGGTAGTGGCAAGTCAAGATGTGAACTTCGCGCTCGTTCCAGAGGTGCCGTTAAAGCTTGAAGTTTTCCTGGCGGCGCTTAAACAACGAATGGCGACGAAGTCGCATGCTGTGATTGCGGTTGCGGAAGGCGCCGGTCAGGGGATGCTCGCCGCCGATCCGAGCGCGCGCGACGCCTCAGGTAATATCAAGCTTCGCGATATCGGACCTTTCTTGTGCAAGCAAATCACGACGTTCTTCGAAAAAGAAAAAATGCCGGTCGTGCTGCGTTACTTCGATCCGAGTTATCAAATTCGAAGT
>JBKPQI010000251.1:0-7943 GCA_046733975.1 Verrucomicrobiota bacterium | reverse complement strand
GTGAATGGATGAGTCGGCGGAGCTCAGAAGTTACGGATCAGAGGCAACTAATGTAGCTTTCTGCGCTACTCGTCAGGCATTTTAGTTAGTTGAGTTGCCCAAGCTTCGAACTCGTCGTCTCGATTGGGCGTTGGACGTTGAGTGTTGAGGGTTGCGCGTTGCTTCCTCGATTTCAAGCTGCATCGAGTATTGCCTCTGAATTCGATGTTCGATGTTCGAGCCTTTCGATTTGCTCTTATCGCTTGGGTTTGTCGCCAAAATCGTAAATGCTTCCCCAGGGGCCCTGCGCTACCAGTGGCAGTTGCTTGTCCCATGGCCGGCTGCTGTTAGCGTAGTTCGCCTTCTCCAGATTTCCCCAAAACAGGTAGCGAACTCGTAATTCCTGTGCGGCCTTTTGCCAGTCCCCCTGACCGAGCATCAGATTACGCAGCTTACTTTCGACATCACTGGAGTTGATGCCCTGCGTCCAGAGATGTCCGCCATATCCGCAAACCATTTTGCGTCCATTGAGGAGGAGCGGATGATTGTAGGTAGGAAAACCAGCGAACCGCGCTTCCACAGGTAGGCGGCGCACCGCGGCGGCAACATAATCGACTTCGGAGCGATTAGCGAATTCGTAACCCCCTTTATTCACAGCCAGGCCGCCGAGCAGGCTAACGAATCCGGAGAAAAAAAGAATGAGGCAGGCGCCGGCTCGCGCAGACAGCGGCCACTGAAGTAACAAACGTCGCCAAAGAATCGGCAGGGTAATGAAGTAAGCCCACATTAGTAGTTTGATGTTGTCCCATTCCCAGGGCGCGGTTTTTACGCAAATTGCCAGCAGAAAAATCAGAACGGCAGCTGCAAGAAGTGCCGCATCCATCGATAGCTCAAATTTCCCAGAGCGACGCGGGTCGCCCTCCTGCTGAGCTACTACCGCGACGAGGGCGATGGCGAGTGGAAGGAACAGGCCGAAGTTAAACAGCCAGAAGAGGAAAAATTCCATCTTGAAATCGCCGACGTTTTGCGTCCAACCAAAGTGCGGCTCGAGAATCGATCCCGCTCGCATATGATCGGTGGTAAGCCACACAAAAAAGAAGGCCGGGAGAATGGCGGCAACAATCAGTTTAACGAGCGGCAATCTGGAAGCCGGCCGGGTCAGAAAAAGGACAAGAAGCACGAGACTCAAGGCAATGAAGGTGTGGACGTGAAATAACGGCATAGTGGCATAGAGAAAATATTCCGCCCACACCGGCAGTAGTTGCTTTTGCTCCGCTGAATCAGACCCGTATTTGGATCGCCACTGCCAAAGTAGAACAAGGCCCGCCGGAATGGCGTAAAGCAGACCGCGCTGGGTAACAAACATCGTCAGAGGAATACTTTTCCAGGCAACGTGTGATGTTCCCTGGTAATCGAGAAATTGGTGAGTATCGAGAAATTGAAAACCGGCGATGCCGCCGTTGAAAAGAAAGCCGGCCACAGTAAAGGTGCCGCCCCAGCGGTAGAGGGCGTAGAAGGTGGCAAGCGACGCCAGCAGGCCAGTGGCTACGAGTTGATGACGCAGATCGAATCCAAGATTCGTTAGAAGCCCGTTGAAAAGATCGATCCCGGCTGGATAGCGAAGCTGGCTGTCAACATAGATTGGGCTTTCCGGCCACATGGAAACGCCATTGGCGAAAGTGTTGATATAAGTGACGTGCAATCCCAGGTCGCCGAGATTGAAAGGGGATTGAATATTGATGTTTTCGCTGGCAAAAAATAGAAGCCAGCAAAAAGAGCGAAATGCGAAGATGGCGAAGACAAACCCGACCAGAGACAGCCAGATGGAGCGATATTTTAAAAGCGGATCGTCGGTGCTGTTCGTGATGGTGTTGCCGGCAATGGCTGCCGGAATAAGAAAAAAAGTGGCAAGCGCGACGGTGGCTCCGGCTACGAGCGACAAGAATGAGACGGCGGGGCTGAGGCTACCGAAAATCTCGCCTAATAACACCGCTGCCACGGTGGATACGGCGACATAGATAAGTCCGGCCGACAGAAAACGCATCGAGGGTTACTTGTCCCGGCCGAGAACGTTCGGCAATCTTCCCGGGAACAGCTGGTGGAAAACGCTGACGCGCAGATACAATTTGGAGGTATCCTGGTAGGGGCGAACTGTCAGCGGCTCGGTGTAGTAATTATCCCGCAGTTGCTTTTCGACCTCGCCAATTTTGCTTTCTTCCACAAGGAGGAAATCGGCATCCAGATTAGCAGGGTTCGTTTCGTGTTCATAATAACCGACCTGCGGGAAATCGCCCAGAATCCAGGGCAACGGATACGGACTTGGGCGAAGGATATGCCCGACCAGGTGGTAGAATCGCGGATCTCTGTGGGCCAGTTCCAGCAATGGCGTAGTTAGCTTGTAGATATCGTTGTAAGTTTGGACGTAAACATATGGTTCGGCATTGAAAAAGGCCCTGAGGTTGGTGGTGAGCGGCCGGTTTGAATCCCAGTTGGCTTCGATAAAGCTGCTACAGCGGAAGTAGTTGAGTGAGATGGCGTACCCGAGTGATACCAGAAGAAGAACAGCGGAAACTGCCGATGAAAGGACAAGGCGTTTTGCTGGCACGATCACGACAAAGGCGCCGAAGACGAAGAGTAATGGCCAGACGATGCTGATGATGCACCAGGGTGTCTTATAATGGATGATGCTGTAAGCAGCGAAGGTGCCTACGCCGATGATGGCGAGGAAGCGTAAGGTAAAGAATCGAAAGAAAAGACTAAATCCGCAAAGGATTAGTCCGCCACAAACCGGCCATTCATAGCGGGCAATGAGTTCGAGCCAGTAGTACCATGGCTTTTCATGACCATGTCCGCTGGTGCCAGTTTCGAACCAGGCGTGGAAGGTCCTGAATAAATCTTTCAAGCCACTCCAGTGAAAAAATGTTCCTGAATAAAAGAAAACGATGCCCCCAATTCCCGTTAGGCAAATGACGGTAAGATCGAGGTAATTCCACTTTTGGGCGGCGGGTTGTGAGTCCTCGACACCCACAACCATGGTTGAGACATAGGCGATCGGTAAAGCGAGTAGGGCGCATCCGAGGTGAATGATATAGGTTTCCTTCGTCAGAATCATTCCGGTGATGCCCATCCCGGTAAACCAAAGATAGTTCACGGTTCCTTCACGCCATAGACCGAGCAATCCGAAGACGAACATCATGGAAAAAAGGAGAAGCCAGGCCTCGTGAATGGAGTAGCGGCCGTAAAAAATAAAACCGGGGGAGATTGCCATTGCGAGCGCGGCCAGGCGCGCGACCGGGCGCGGAATTACGCGATCGTATTTCAAGGCCAGCCACACTGCTGCAATGCTGGCTAGAACTACCGGCATCCGGAGTGCGTAAAGATTCCGCCCAAACAGTGCTTGAGATAAAAATAAAATGTAGAAGTGAAGGGGACCGTGATAGTTCGTCGGGTCGTAGCGATAGAATCCCTCCTTCACCATTTGATCAACAAACCAACCGTTAATTCCTTCGTCGAAATGCGGCGGTTTGATTCCCAGAAAAAGCACTCGAAACGCGGCCGCGAGGCCAAGTATCAGCCAGAACATCCAGTTGCTGTCGAGCGCGTCCAAAATGGCCTGAGCACGGTTGTTCCCATGTGCGGAAAAATCCGCTCGCGCCCCTTTGCGACCGCTGCTAGTACGCGAGGCGATGCGCATTTTGGTGACAGGTGGCTGCGGCTTCATTGGCAGCAACTTTATTCGCTACATTCTGAAACATTACAAGCCGGCCTCCGTCAGTAATGTTGATGTCCTGACCTACGCCGGCAATCTCGCCAATCTCGACGGGATTGCGGAGGAGCACGGCGATCGCTACGAGTTCTTCAAGGCCGATATCGCGAATGCCGATCAGATGGACGCGCTCATGACCGAGCATCAGTTTTATGCTGTTATAAATTTTGCTGCTGAATCGCACGTCGATCGGAGCATTAACGACCCCGCCAATTTCATTCACACCAATGTAATCGGCACCAGTGTGTTGCTGGATTGCGCGCGTCGTCATGGGGTGCAGCGTTTTGTCCAGATTTCAACGGACGAAGTTTACGGTTCGTTGGGCGAAACGGGAAAGTTCACCGAGCAATCGCCGCTGGACCCGAGTTCCCCCTATTCTGCAACTAAGGCTGGAGCTGATCTGCTCGCGCTGGCTTGCTTCAAGACCTACGGGCAGGAGGTCATCGTCACGCGCTGCTCGAATAACTACGGGCGGTATCAATTTCCGGAAAAACTGATTCCACTCATGATTATTAAGGCATGGCGTGACGAAGCGTTGCCGGTTTATGGCGATGGAAAAAATGTGCGCGACTGGATCCACGTGGACGATCATTGCGCCGGAATCGTGGCGGCCTTGTTCGAAGGAAAAGCGGGAACCGTTTACAATTTCGGCGGGGGCCAGGAAATGGTGAATTTGGACACGGTCAATCTGATTCTGCAGAAACTTGGCAAACCGGAGAGTTTGATCTCGTTCGTTGAGGATCGGCTAGGCCACGACCGCCGTTATGCGATCGATTCGAGTTTCAGCGAGCGCGAGTTGAAGTGGAAACCGCGTCACAATTTTGACCGAGGACTCTCCGACACGATTCAGTGGTACATCGACAATCCGTCGTGGTGGCAACCACTGCTTGAACGCGCGGGGAGATATTGATCAGCAGCCAAACTCCAGAACTGCAAGCGGCCCTACCACGCTCAGCAACTGCCACGAACTCCGGTTATGGATTCCCCGATTTCATCGGCATGAGCAGACCCACCGGTTTGCTATCCAGCAGGATCACAACGGATTCCAGGCCGCTTTTCCTTCGAAAGCGAAGCTGCGCCCGCGGTGTCGTGCGATGCAGGTAGTTTACGTGCACGGCATTTAATAACAGTCCGCCGGGCCCGACATCCTTTTGGGAATCGGCATCATGCTTGAGCTCCGATAAACCGATCTGATCAGGCAGCGCTGCCGTGAGGCAGCCTTCCACCACATTTGCATTCGCCTCCGGCAGCTTTTGCGCGGACGGTGATAATTCCGCTCAGGAACGCGATTATTGGTCGTTCGTTTAGCCTTTGCTTCCGTGCCTTCGGTGTGCTCACTGGTGAATACCGGGCCAATGAACGCGGAGCAACAACGCATTGAACAGAATAATTCGCGTGCGCAACGTTGGCACTTGTGGGGGCCATATTTGAGCGAGCGCCAGTGGGGAACAGTGCGGGAAGACTACAGTGCCGATGGCGATGCCTGGAATTATCTAACCCAAGATCAGGCGCGCTCACGCGCTTATCGCTGGGGCGAGGACGGGCTGGCCGGTATTTGCGATTACAAACAACGGCTTTGTTTTGCCTGGGCTTTCTGGAACGGAAACGATCCCGTATTAAAAGAACGATTGTTCGGACTAAGCGGGCCGCAGGGTAATCACGGCGAAGATGTCAAAGAGCTTTACTGGTATGTGGACAACACACCAAGTCATTCCTACATGCGGATGCTCTATCGTTATCCACAGAATCGGTTTCCCACCGAAGAACTCATCACCGCAAACGCGAATCGTTCGCGACTAGAGCCAGAATTCGAACTCTGGCATACCAATGTGCTGGCCGAAAATCGCTATTTCGACATCGAAATTGAATATGCCAAGGCTGCCGCGGACGATATTTTAATTCGCGCTATCGCGACCAACCGTGGACCTGAAGCGGTGACGCTGCATGTGCTGCCGATCATTTGGTTTCGCAATAGCTGGAGTTGGGGGCGGGATGCCTACAAGCCCAGTTTGCGAAGCGTCGACGGGACGGTCGTTGAGGCGAACCATGACGAGCTCGGTCGCTACCAACTTTACTGCGAAAATGCGCGGAGATTTTTGTTTACCGAAAACGAATCAAATTTTGAGCGGTTATGGAGTGTGCCCAACCGCTCCCGTTACGTAAAGGATTCTATTGCTGAGGCTGTAATTCAGAACCAGCCGGAACTCGCCAATCCTGACAACACTGGTACTAAAGCCGCAGTTCATTACCGATTTTCCATTTCGCCTAACGAATCGCAGACGATTCGTCTGCGGCTTGCGCGCGTTGGTCCGGGGAGCGCACTCGCCTCTTCTTCACAGAACGCATCTGCCGTCGGCGAGGCGCCGAACGCTCCACGCGAGGCGCGTAGGCTCGCCAGCGAAGAACCGTCTCGCTTCGCGTTTTCCGATTTCGAGGAGATATTTGCCACACGAAAAGCTGAAGCTGACGAATTCTACAACGCACTCGCCCCACCCAATCTGACTGCTGAGCACAAGGCGATTCAACGTCAGGCGCTCTCGGGCCTACTTTGGAACAAGCAGTTCTACTACTACATCGTAGAGGAATGGCTTACAGGCGATCCGGCAAATCCACCTCCTCCGGTCTCGCGCTGGACTGGACGTAACGCCGGATGGCGTCACCTCTACAACGAGCGCGTCATGTCGATGCCGGATACCTGGGAGTTTCCCTGGTACGCGTCCTGGGACCTGGCTTTCCATTGCATCCCATTCGCCCTGATTGACCCACACTTCGCCAAGGGTCAGATCGATGCCATCGTTCGCGAGTGGTACCAGCATCCTAACGGTCACGTTCCCGCTTACGAATGGAACTTCAGTGATGTTAATCCGCCGGTTCTGGGATGGGCAGCGTGGCGGGTTTACCAGATCGAACGCAAACAAAGCGGCAAAGGCGATCGTGCTTTTCTAGAAACGATCTTCCACAAACTAATCATTGCTTTCACCTGGTGGGTGAATCGCAAGGATTCCGGGGGCAAAAATATTTTCGAAGGTGGGTTCCTGGGGCTCGACAACATCGGAGTCTTCGATCGAAGCGCTTCGTTTCCCGATGGCACGCATCTGGAACAGAGCGACAGCACAAGCTGGATGGGAATGTTTTCGCTCAACCTGATGCGCATCGCCATGGAACTGGCGATGGAAGATCATGTTTACGAAAATATCGCAACGAAGTTTTTCGAGCATTTCCTCGGAATCGCCGCAGCCATGAACAATCTCGGGGGCACAGGAATCGGCCTTTGGGATGAAGAAGATGAGTTTTATTACGATGTCTTGCACACAAACGGTCATTACCTGCGGTTGAAAGTGCGATCGATCGTCGGATTGATGCCGTTGCTGGCGGTAGAGACGATTCAATGGCAGCTAATTGATGCCTTGCCTGGATTCAAGTCGCGCCTTGAATGGTATCTCATTCACCGGCCAGACCTCGCCAGCCTGGTCTCGCGTTGGCAGGAACCGGGTATGCACGAGAGGCGCCTGGTCGCAATTACCCGCGGTCATCGCATGAAACGTTTGCTTCGCCGCATGCTCGATCCCAACGAATTCTTGAGCGACTACGGCGTTCGGTCGGTAAGTAAGTATCACAAAGATCATCCGTACAAGTTGCAGGTGCACGGTCAGGAAAAAATCGTGAACTACGAGCCAGCCGAATCGCAGACCGCAATTTTCGGCGGCAACTCCAACTGGCGCGGCCCGGTCTGGTTTCCAATCAATTATCTTCTGATCGAATCGCTGCAACAGTTTCATCATTACTACGGCGACGATTTTAAAGTCGAATGTCCCACCGGCTCCGGGACATACCTGACCTTGAATGGAATCGCTAACGAGCTATCGAATCGTTTGATCAAACTTTGGATGCGTAATGAAAACGGTGAGCGACCATTTCTGCGCGCTTCTGTCGGAGCATTCAACCCTGCGACTGATTCAGAGCTCTACTGGTTTCACGAATACTTCAACGGAGATGACGGCGGCGGCTTGGGAGCATCGCACCAAACCGGCTGGACCGCGCTGGTGGCCAAACTAATTCAGCAACAAGGCGAGTTCGGCACGATTAATCGATAACGCGGTCATCTGACCGGAACGAAGCGAAGTGGAGCAATCCCGCGAAGGAGCTCAAAGGATTCGCATCGGAATCCCTGGACTTCGCTGGGGTGACGGGCGCATCC
>JBKPQI010000250.1:0-16182 GCA_046733975.1 Verrucomicrobiota bacterium | reverse complement strand
GATAAAGTCCGCTTGCGCGATGGCGAGGGGAAGCGCGAACGCCACCACGACCTGCAGTTTCTAAATGTTTGAGAAGCTCATAAGGATGAGTCACGGTATGGTTGGACGTGCCACTATCAAAGCTCAAAAACTGATACACGTAGGGGCGATTAACCTTAAGTGCCCGTCCCGTTATGATTGCCCTCAACCCGGTCCGGCATTTTTTGTGAGATCGACATGAACCCTTGCCGGCAGAAGGGATTACGGCATAGTGATCGCCCGCGCTTCTGCGTCGTTCCGGCTGGGTAGCTCAGTTGGCAGAGCAGAGGACTGAAAATCCTCGTGTCGGGAGTTCGATTCTCCCCCCAGCCACAGCCTTAGCACCGACGCTGTAGTGTCCGCTGTGCTCAGCGGATTTCCGATAATTGTGCGCTGATGACAGCGCAGAATACAGAGCTCGGCTGAGATGAGATCAACTTCACCGAAATGGGCCACACGCAATGTTTGGCGGATTTGCTTAAGTGTAAGACTTGCCAAGTCTCAAGTGATATCGTAATATGTCTCAATTGAGAATATTATGACAACAACCGCTTTAAAGCGCCGGCTGCCGGTCGTGACCGTGCGGCAGCAAATTGAAAAGATGCAGGTGGGATTGAGCTTTCGCGCAGTAACAAACCTGCAGAAAGCCCTTGATCTCCCGCTCGCGACCATGGCGACCGTGCTCGGAATGTCGCGTGCCACCCTGCATCGCCGAAAGATTCAGGGAAAGATCGATCAGGACGAATCGGAGCGGCTGATGCGCTATCAGCGTTTGCTGAAAAAAGCCGAAGACGTTTTCGGCGACGCCGACAGCGCGCGGACCTGGATGACGACCAAACAGCCCGGCCTCGGCACAGCGGTGCCGTTGGACTTCGCTCGAACCGAGATTGGCGCACGCGAGGTCGAAAACCTCCTCGGTCGAATCGAGTACGGTGTCTACTCCTGATGGCCGAAGTCGTCGGCTGGCGAATCGTCAAGGAAAAGCACGCCGCGTCGGCGTTCTCAGGCGAAGGCGCTCGCATTTTTGAAGGGCGCTGGAATTCGACGGGGGTGCGAATGGTTTATTGCAGCCAGCATCTCTCGCTGGCAGCGCTGGAAATTCTCGTCCACACCCAGCCGGTTACGATGCGCGACAAGTTTCGTGTGTTTCGAGCAACTTGGGATGATGCAATTCTGACGACGATCGATTCGAGAAAATTGCCGAAGGGTTGGAATGCACAACCGCCCGGTCAAATTTCAAAGGCGATCGGCGACGAATGGATTCAGTCCGGCCGTTCTGCTGTCTTGGCCGTCCCGAGTGTGATCGTTCCGCTGGAAAGGACCTTTCTCCTTAATCCGAAACATAGCGAGTTTAGCAAAATCAAAATCAAAGACCAGGGCAGCTTCAGTCTCGATCCGCGGTTGCGCTGATATCTGTAACCACGTGCGCAAATGCGCAGTCTGGCCTGGCGCGTCGGCATCTTTGTCATCCCGAGCGAAGTCGAGGCATCCCCTGGAAGTATCTGTAAGGTTTTGCAACGAATCGCTCGGCTTTCGCTCGCGATGACGAGGCAGCTACCTGCAGGGCGGGCCTAGAACTTCAGCGTGAGCTGCGTGGCTAGCAGTTGCTCACCGATAGAAGCATCGCCGCGCACCCGGGTGAAGCTGTAGACACGCGGAAGCGCCTTCCTGCGCGTTAATCAGGCGCATCGACAACGCACCGGCTTTCGCGAAAGTGCGAATATCATGAAATCCATCCCTATTTTCCTGACAGCGCTGGCTTGTGCTGCAATTGCCGGAGCTCAAACACCGTCGCCTGCTCTTGAGGGTGCGCGATCAAGCATACGTGAGGCTTCGCCGGCTGTCAGTTCGACGGCTGAGAGCTCGGTGCCCGGGTCAGTTTCGCCGACTCCTGCGGCGACGGCATCAGGCACGCCGCCGACCTTGACCGGCATTTTGTTCAAGAATTTCAAGGCCCGCTCGATCGGGCCGGCCGCCATGGGCGGCAGGGTATCGGACATTGCCATTGATCCGCGGAACCCCGCCCTTTTCTTTGCCGGCCTTTCCACCGGCGGGTTGTTCAAGACCGGTGATAACGGAGTGACGTTCGATTCGGTGTTCGACAAGCAGCCGGTGCAATCAATCGGTGCAGTGGCAATCGCGCCGAGCGACAGCGATGTCGTGTGGGTTGGAACGGGTGAGCCGACGGACCGTAACTCTGCGGAGTGGGGCAATGGTGTCTATCGTTCCACGGATGGTGGAGGCACATGGCAGCACGTGGGATTGGATACGAGTCGCGCAATCGGGCGAATCATCGTGCATCCGAAGAGCCCGGAAACGGCCTACGTCGCGGCGCTCGGTAATCTTTGGGCCGATGGCGGTGATCGCGGTTTGTTTAAGACGACGGATTCCGGGAAATCGTGGAAGGCGGTTCTGACGGCGCCGACGTCACAGGCTTCACGTGTCGGATGCGTTGATGTGGCCATGGCGACTGACAATCCCGAAACAATTTACGCCGCGCTTTATGCGCGCCGCCGGACGCCGTGGAGTTTCGCCTACGGGGTTTCGGTGACAAATGGCGAAGACGTGGGCGGCATCTTCAAAAGCACGAATGGGGGCGGAACGTGGAAGAAATGTAGCAACGGTTTGCCCACTTCGACCGGAAAGATTGGGCTCGCGGTTACGCCGACGAATCCCAGAATTGTGATGGCCGTTGTGCAGACGGACGAAGGCGGTGCTAACGAGTTCACCGACATTCACAGCAAACGCGGCGGAGTTTTTCGATCGGAGGACGGGGGTGATACTTGGAACCGCACCAGCGATCTGGATCCGCGGCCGTTTTATTTCAGCCAGATTCGGATCGACCCCGCGAACGATCAGCGCGTTTATCTTCTCGGCTTCGCCCTACTCGCTTCGGACGATGGCGGCAAAACTTTCCGCGAAGATTTATCGGAGAAGTTGCATCCGGACATGCACGCACTCGCCATTCAAAATGGCAGCGCGCCCCCACCGAAACCGCCAAAGGCGGAACCTGGCCAGACGCCAAAGGCAGCCAAACCACCGGTTTCATTGCGTATGCTCATTGGCAACGATGGCGGCGTTTTCCAAAGTTACGCTGGCGGCAAAGGCTGGGAACATCTGAGCCGCATTCCGGCTGGCGAATTTTACCGTATCTCCTTAGACGACTCGCAGCCGATTTACCGAATTGCGGGTGGTTTGCAGGATAATAGCAACTGGGTCGGTCCGAGTGCAGTTTATAGTAAGGAAGGCATTCGCAATTGCGATTGGACGCCATTCACCGGGGCTGATGGCTTTTATGTGTTGTTTGATCCGACCGATCGCGACACGCTTTATGGTGACAACCAGGAAGGGGTCGTGCATCGCTTCAATATGCGCACCGGCGAGCTGCGCGTCTTAAAACCGTCGGCCTCGGAAGGACGCGAACCATTCCGTTTTCATTGGAACTCGCCGCTGATCTTGAGCCGGCACAAACCGGGTGTGCTTTATCTCGGTGGCAACCACGTGTTTCGGTTTACCGATCGGGCAGAGCATTACGCCGTCATCAGTCCCGATTTATCGCGCGACGAGCAGGACAAAACACGAGTAGTCGGAAGTGGCGCGGAAGTTTACGGCGTTGTCTATTCCCTGGCAGAATCTCCGGCGCGCGCCGGAACTTTGTGGGCGGGCACCGATGACGGTCGCCTCTGGGTCACGCAAGATGACGGCAGCAAATGGACGGAGCTGACGCAAAACCTGCCGGAGCCGGTACGCGGGCAATGGATCGTGCGAATCGAGCCCGGCGCGCAGGATGCGAACGTGGCCTACGTCGCCGCCAGCGCGTATCGGCTGGGGGACGACCGGCCGATGATCGCGCGCACATCAGACGGCGGAAAAACGTGGACAAGTATCTCCGGTGATCTGCCGGCGAACGATCCGGTCGAGACTGTTCGCGAAGATCCGGTAAATCCGAAACTATTGTATGCGGGCACACATTTCGGATTGTTCGCGTCATTTGATCAGGGCGGCCATTGGGTACGGATTGGCGATCTACCGCCGGTGCGAGTCGACGACGTGCAAATTCATCCCCGCACCTTCGATCTCGTGATCGCAACGCACGGCCGTAGCGTTTACATCCTGGATGACGCGCGACCATTCCGTGAACTGACTCCAGAGGTCGCGAGCAAACCGGCGAACTTGTTCAGTGTCCGAGCTGCGACGGGCGTCTATTCGCCCTCCGGATTTTCGGAATGGAATGGCAAAGGCGTTTATCGGGGAGCTAATCCGGCGGAAGGCGTGCTCTTCACCGTGTGGGTGAAAGAATTTACCGGCGACGAAATTAAAATCGCGATTACGAACGCAACGGGTCAACCGGTCGCGAATTTGAAAGCGCCAGGTGTTGCCGGATTCACCCGGCTCAACTGGGATCTGCGTCCAACTGAAGATGTGCTGACCAAGTACGGTGGCGATGATCCGAAGAAATTAATGTCGAGCGGAGACTATAACGCCGAGCTTTCGTTCGGGCAGAATAAGATGAAGCAGACCTTCCACGTGGAGTTGGCAAAAGGAATTACACCGCGCGGCGCATTCGAACCTTAGATGCGAGTGGTACTGACGTTGTTTGCGGTCATCCTGAGCGAAGCGAAGCGCAGTCGAAGGATCCGCTCACGATATCTTAAACATTTTGCATCGGGATCCCTCGGCTTCGCTCGGGATGACGATTGTGCAGCCTGAAGCGCTGGGAGGATTTACTTATGGACATAAAGAATATTCGCGATGCCACTGAGTGGTTTCAGGTGCTGCAAACCAGCAAACGAACACAAACGGCGATCATGACATTAAAACCCGGAAAATCGTCCGGAAGCGAACGGGAGGGTCACAAGAACAGTGATCAAGTTCTGCTTGTCTTAAAGGGTGAAGTGGAAGGTCAAATCGCCGATCAGATCGTTATATTGCACGAAGGCGACGTGATTATGATTCCTGCGGGAACGCGTCACAAATTCAGCAATCGAAGTTCGGCGGACGCAGTCACATTTAATACTTATTCGCCGCCGGAGTACTGATCTTCGGTCATCCCGAGGGAAACCGAGGGATCTGTTGCCAAAGCGTAAAGGTTAACTTCCACGGGGTCCCTCGACGCTTCGCTCGGGATGACGACGGAGCGACGCGCCCGGATCGGCCCTATGCCTGAACTGTCTTCAGCGTCGATTGGAAGAAATGATACATCTCCCGATGTTCGGTCAGACCGCGGCGCAGCACTTGTTTGAAATTCGCCAGGTCCGCGATGTTGACGATGCGATCGACGCTGTGGACGAAGGCAGAGAGGGAATCATTGGTGGCGTAGCGATGGCTGAGAAGGACGACAAAATGTTCGCGGCGTTGCGTTGCCGGCTCATTTACCAATCTTTGAAGAATTGGGTTGGTGTCGAACGTCGTGCCTTTGAAGTTTTCGTAGACGACGATGATTTCGTAAGAGTAGGTGCGAAGCTTGAGAAGCACGTCGTCTTCGTAAAGTCCCACGTGGGCCTTGTACTTCAGGTCACCTAATTGTGTCGTGATGACCTTCTGATATTGGTCATGGTCGACAGCGAGAAGTGCGGTGTTTTCGCTACCCTCGAACGCGGAAGTGGCTTCCTGTTCCATAACTTACCTGAAAGCGTTGGTTGGAATATCCATACGCAAACCTGACTCGAGGTCGCTATCGACCCCGCGCGCCTTTTGAATGAGATCGATTCCGCGGGTGACGGCACCTTTGCGGGTGGCGTAGAGACGGGCGGTTTCTTCAGTGATCAAACCGTTTTGGTAGGCGTTCAGAATCGATTGGTCGAAAGTCATCCAGCCGTATTGTGCGCTCGCCTCGATGATTTCATAGAAGTTGCGATGTTCGCCTTCGCCTAGGGCGATCGCTTCTTTCGTTCGCAGATTGTTCCCCATAATCTCAGTGATCAAATGGCGGCCACCGCCGGCCTTTGGCGCCAGGCGCTGGCTCACGACGTAACGGAGGACATCGGAGAGACGAACACGCAGTTGTTGCTCTTCCCCCAATGTAAACATGCCGAGCATACGACCGATCGACTGGCCGGCGTCGATTGTGTGCAGCGTACTCAATACCAGGTGCCCGGTTTCTGCCGCCATCAAAGCGATTTCAACCGTGGCGCGGTCGCGCATTTCGCCGACCAGAATAACTTTCGGCGCTTGTCGCAACGCCGCGCGCAAACCATTCGGATAATTGTTGAAGTCCTGACCGAGCTCACGCTGATTGAAGGTGGCTTTGCGAAAAGGGTGAACGAACTCAATCGGATCTTCCAGCGTTACAATGTGCACTGCCTGCGTCTCGTTAATTTCGTTGAGAACCGCTGCCAGCGTCGTGGTTTTGCCGCTGCCGGTCGCACCGGTTAGCAGAACCAGCCCGGTTTTTTCCTTCGCAATTTCACGGAAGATGCCGGGAAGTTGAAGTGTCTCCAAGGTTGGAACGCTGGCTTCGAGCCGCCGGAGAACGATGGCGAAATTTCCGCGCTGCCGGAAAATGTTGACGCGAAAGCGTGCCTCATCATTCAAGGCATAGCTGAGATCGCAGGACCCGCCGCTGAGATAGTCATACATCAGGCGCCGATCGCCCTGCATCAGAGCCAGTGCAATTTGCTCGGTCTGATAAGGAGTGAGCACATCGATGGCGGGATCTGTCAAGGCGGGCTTCAACTCACCGAAGCTTTCCACCTGGAGTGGATGGCCTACGGAAAAATTCAGATCGGAAATGCCGGGATGCGTGTGCAGCATCGCGGAAAGAATTTTATCCAGATCCGGCAGTCGCATGGCTTATTCGTCCGTCCAATCGTCCGGCGGATTTTTCAGAAACTGCCGGAATTTTTTCTTATCGATTGCCTTGTCGTAGGCTTCTTCAGGCGAGATGCGAGCATTGCGAAGGTGATCGATAATCGCATCGTCCAATGGCTGGTTGCCCTTCTTTTTCCCCACCTGAATCATGCCGGGGATCTGGTGCGTCTTGGCTTCGCGCACAAGGTTCGCGATCGCCATGTCGACCACCAGAATTTCGAGCGCGGCAACGCGTCCTGGTTTATCGATGCGCTTGAAAAGGTTTTGCGCGATCACACCCTTGAGCGATTCCGCGAGAGTGGCCCGGATTTGGTTCTGCTGGTTTGTCGGGAAAACGTCAATAATACGATCGACGGCCTTGGAAGCGCTGGAAGTGTGGAGTGTTCCGAAAACAAGGTGGCCGGTGGCGGCCGCAGTCAGGGCCAGCTCGATAGTTTCCAAGTCACGCATTTCGCCCACGAGCAGGACGTCAGGATCTTCACGCAGTGCGCCGCGAAGAGCGTTGGCAAAGGAACGGGTATGAATGCCGACCTCGCGATGTTGCACCAAGCAGTTTTGGCTTCGATGCACAAATTCGATCGGGTCTTCTACGGTAATGATGTGGTCGTGGCGCTGCAGGTTGGCGTAATCCATCATGGCCGCGAGGGTGGTGGATTTGCCGGACCCGGTTGGACCGGTAACGAGGATGAGACCTTTCTTTAGCAGGGGGAATTTTTTTAGGACTGGTGGCAATCCCAGATCATCGACCGTCAGCACTTTTGACGGGATGAGACGGAACACGGCCGAAATGCCGTATTTCTGCTGGAAAAAGTTGGCGCGATAGCGCGCGACGCCGGGGACTTCATAGCCGAAGTCGACATCCAGAGTTTCTTCGAAGTGTTTGATCTTCGCTTCCGGCGCAATCTCATAAACCATGGTTTTAAGTTCCTCATCCTTAAGCGGGGGGTAATCGACCCGGATGAGGTCTCCATTGATCCGAAGCATCGGCGGATTACTGGTCGAAAGATGAAGGTCGGACGCCTTTTGTTCCGCCATCAACTTAAAGAAAGCGTCTATGCGAGCCATGCCGTTCCGGGGTTTGAACAGCTAAATTGATGCCATGCGAGGACTTCCCTCGCTTGTAGTCGCCCCGCTCTGCCGGGACGTTACGGCGACAGAACGCGGTGGCTACAGAGCGCTGTGGCTACATTCACAATCGGCCTGCTATCTAATCGGCCGACGGGAGGCGTCGATGGTCGACTGCACCTGTTCGAGCAGCTTTTCCGGGGTGTAGGGCTTGGGAATGAACCCGCGGAGCCCCTGCGCAAGCATCGCCCCGATTTTGTTTTGTTCCGCGAATCCGCTGCTCAAAACGACGTTCACGGCTGGATTAATGGCTTTCAATTCCTCGAAAACAGCATCCCCGTCCATTACCGGCAGAAAGAAGTCCAGGATAATGAGTCCGATCTGCTCGTGGATTTGCTGGAAGATTTTTAACGCCTCAAATCCATCTCGAGCGACAATCACTTTGTAACCTTCTTCCGCCAGAATAGTAGACGCGAACTCAGCAATTTCCGGTTCGTCATCGATGATCAAAATTAATTCGCGCGCGCCTTCTGGATTCAGAATCGCGATTTGCGCGGGAATTGCCGTTCCGGTTACACTGGAGTCTGGAATCTCGCCAGTCGATTCAGCAGCACGCGCAGAAGCGCTTTCCGCCGCAGTTAACGGCAACGCTTTACCCGAGGTGTTCTCCAGAGTCTTCGAGGTTATCCGGTTAAACAAAGCCTGGGCGGATTCCCTTGCAATTTCCACCTGCTGGCTGAGCTGCTCAATGTAGTCGTGGTCGCCCTTGTGACGTTTCGCCAAGTCGGCGTAGCGCGCGATTTGCTGCAGAACGGCATTGAGCTCAGTGGACGTCTTCGCGATCCACTTCAGGTCGTCCTGATGCAGCATATCCGTCTATGTCTGGTCAGTGTCCTTCGCACAGGCCCACAAAACGCATCCAAAGATTGTTATGCAAGCGAAAGCGAACGAACCAATTGTCAGCATAGAGCGGTCTTTTCAACATCGGCCCGCTTCATGCCTTTCCCTGTCGAGGGACCGCGATTTCTCGAACCTTCGAGATCGCGTGCCGAACCCGAGCCCTGTTATAATTATTAGCAATTTATTTGCCCAGCGCTCGACGCAGTTCGTTTTTGACCGAATCGATTTGTTTCTCCGTTCCGGACGAGATCAAAATTCCCTGTAACCTCTCCCCCTGATAGTAACGCGCGGTAAATTTTTTCTTCGCCTGCGTTCCAGTAAGTTCTACCCGCGTCGGCTGAATGGTGAAGTCACCCACAAAATCGAGTCGCAAATCGAACATTTCGGTCCAGAAATACGGCACCTGTTCGTAGCGAATGCGCTTTTTGCCGGTCATGTTGGCGCCGGCCACCAGGCCCTGCTCGCGCGCGTTCTCCCAATGCGTCTGCCGTCGCATTCCGCCCATGAGGCGGTCCGGATAAAACGCCAGGTCGCCGATGGCATAGATGCCCTTTTCTTCGGTCTCAAGGTAATCGTTAACCGGCGAACCATGCGGACCCGCGAGGGGGGTATTGCGCACTAGATCGAGATTCGGCTCAGCACCGCATGCCACCACCGCCAGGCCCGCCGGGACACGATTGCCGCTCTTGGTTTGAATATTTCGCAAAACTGTTTTGCCTTCGAACCCATTCAAACTTTCTCCCATCAGCAGTGTCACTCCATTTTTCGCGAAATAGCCAGTCACCCAATTCGCTGTCTCAAGGTCAAGGTAACGATTCAGCAGCACGCTGTGCCGATGCATCATGCTGACCTTCATTTTCATTTGCCGCAAACTTGCCGCCACTTCGCAGGCCAATAATCCGCCGCCCACCACCATCACGTTTTTTTCGTGCTCAGCCATTTCGCGAAGAGCCAGTCCGTCGCGCATGCTGCGCAGATAGATGACATTGCCCAGACCGACACCAGCCACTGGCGGGCGACTGGGACGGCTGCCCATCGCCAAACAGGCCTTGTTGAATTCGATGCTCTCGCCGTTACCCAGCACGGCCACTCGACGGTCGATGTTAAGTTGCGTCACCGCAGTGTTGAACCGCGCGTCGATCTTCTGCGCGGCATACCAGCGTTCGTCTACTTCGCCGTATTTCTTGGGCACGACCGCCTTTTCCCGCAGGAAAGTCTTTGAGAGCAGCCATCGCTTGTATGTTGGATACGCTTCGGCACCGACCAATGTCACCGTGCCGCGCTTGTCGTGTTTTCGAAGAGCTTCGCATGCTGATGCTCCGCCGATACCGGCGCCAATAATGAGATAATCCCGCTGAATCATTTCGTAACGTGACCATAGAAAAACTACCGTGTGGCTGGCTAGGGAAAAATGAAGGCTGCTTTCGCGCTCTTGCTGGTAGGGGCGATTGACCCAATCGCCCGCGGGCGGTTCGGGTGATCCGCCCCTACCTGAGCATCGTCGCCGCCAATTTCATGGCCTCGTCGCTCTTGCCGCCTAGCATCCGGGCGATTTCCTCACGCCGGGCTTTGCCGGTGACTTCACGCAAGTTGGTGAACGTCCGTCCGGCTCTTACTTCTTTCGTGACCACAAATTGCGACGCTGCCGAAGCCGCCACCGGCGGCAAATGGGTGATGCAAAGCACTTGATGGCGCTTTGCCAGCTCGCGCATCCGTGCGCCGACCGCGTGCGCAATTTCGCCGCCGACGTTGGCGTCGATCTCATCAAACACGAGCAGCGGCACTGCATCCTGCGCGGCGAGGGCGGATTTGATCGCAAGCATCAGGCGCGAAATCTCGCCGCTCGATGCGATTGCCCGCATCGGCTTTAGCGGTTCGCCGGGGTTCGGTGAAAACAACAGTTCCAGCGTGTCGAAACCGGATGAACGCGCAGCTTCGGCTGCACCCAGCCGTGCTTCGAATTGCGATTGTTTGAATCCCAGATCACGCAAATTGCGACGAACCACTTCCGAAAGTCTGGGCGCGGCTTTCGCGCGTAATTTTCGCAGCGCATCACCGGTTCGCCGCAATTCGGATGTATGTGTCGCAATCTCGTTAGCCAGGCGCTCCAGCTCTTCATCGCGTCCTTCGATTTTGCGCATTCGCTCAGCTGCGCCCTCGCCGAAAGCGATGACATCGGCAATGGTCGCTCCGTATTTTCGCTTGAGCGATTCGAATAATGAGACTCGCTGTTCCAAAGCGGCGAGCTGCTCGGGGTCGAGATCAAGGTTCTCGGCGTAACGGCTTAGATCGCGCGCAATCTCGGACAATTCGACAACTGCGCTTTCATGCGCATTCGCCGCTGCCGTCATTGCCGGATCCAATTTCTCCAATTCGCGCAACAACTTTTGGGTTTCACCCAGCTGCGTCAGGATTGCGTCGTCCGCTTCACACAACTTCGTAGCTACGGCCGATGCAATCTCCGTCAATCGCCGGCTATTGCTGGCGAGCCGATAACGCGACTCGATTTCTGCTTCCTCATCCGCGGCCAGATTTGCGGAATCGATTTCGGTAATCTGATGCCGCAGCAAATCGAGCTCCTGCTCGCGTGCGGTCTCCACCGTATTGAGCGCCGCATGTTCCGCCTCCAGCGCGCGCAATTCCTGGAAAATTTTCAGAAACTTTTGCCGAGCTTCGTCAGCTCCGGCAAAAGCATCGAGCAACTCGAGCTGTCGATCGGGGGAAAGCAGCGATTGGTGATCGTGCGGCCCATGCAGATCAACCAAATCATCACCAAGTGCTTTGAGATTGGCGAGGGTTGTAGGGGATCCATTAATGAACTGCCGATTTGTTCCGGAAAGCGAAAGGCTTCGTTTCAAAATCAAATCGCCGTCGCAGGGTTCAATTCCCGATCTTTCCAGGCGCTCATTCCATTTCGTCCAGTCATCGCCGTGAAAGATTGCTTCTACCGTGCACATATCTGCTCCGGTGCGTAGAAGCGATTTGTCAGCGCGGTCTCCCAGCAATAACTGAAGAGCGCCAATAATGATCGATTTACCAGCGCCGGTTTCGCCGGTAATGGCAGTGAAGCCGGGCGCGATTTCCCATTCCAAATCCTCAACCAGCGCGAGATTTTTGATCCGTAAGAGTTGAAGAAGCATCGGTTGAGTGTTGAGGGCTGAGAGTTGAAAGTGCGCGCGCGGAAAAATCTTGAACTCTTCAACCGCAACTCTCAACTCCGAACTCACGCTCACTTTCCTCGGCACCGGCACGTCCCAGGGCGTGCCAATGATTGGGTGTGATTGCGCGGTCTGTCGCTCTTCTGATCCGCGCGATAACCGCCTCCGTTCTTCCGTTTACATCGAGACACCAGAAACCGCATTCATCGTCGATACCGGAGCAGATTTTCGCACCCAGGTCTTGCGCGAAAATATCCGGCGCGTCGACGCCGTCGTTTTCACCCATTCGCACACCGATCACATCATGGGCTTCGACGACCTGCGACGCTTCTCATGGCAGCGCGGTTCGATGCCGGTCTACGCCTCCGTCAAAACCATGGCCGACCTCGAGCGCGTTTTTCTGTTCGCCTTCAAAGGAACGAATCCATTTCCCGGTTATCTGAAACCAGAGCCGCACATTGTTTCGGGCCCGTTCTATTTAGGCGAAACGAAAATTATGCCGCTGCTGGTGCCTCATGGCCGCACTGAAGTTAACGGTTACTTGTTCTCCCGCTTCGGGCGCGATCTGATTGCGTATCTTAGCGATTGCAGTGCAGTGCCAGATGACATCGCGCAGAAAATCCGCGGCGTTGAATGTTTAATCATTGATGCTTTACGCGAGAAACCGCATCCGACTCATTTGAGCGTCGCCCAGGCGCTTGAAGTGGCGGCACGCGTCCAGCCTGTAGAAACGTATTTCACTCACATCGCGCACGAATTGCCTCAATCTTTCGAGAAAAATTTGCCGCCACATACGCACATGGCGTACGACGGACTGAAGCTGCGTTTCTGATGAAGACGGGAATTCGTTGTAGCTGCCGCCGTTATCGGCGGCAGAACGCAAAAGATCCTGCCGCCGATACCGGGGCAGCTACAATTTCGGAGCGCCATCGCCGCGCTCGGGCAGGCTCGCGGTTCCTACAGCAAGCGCGAGGACATCATCCGTTGCGTCCTAGAGGAATGCGATGCCTGGATCAAAGCGGGTAAACCGAATCGCGCTCTCCATCTGACGCGCCGGGTTTTGCGGATCATACCGGAATCGTCCGCCGTCCAGCTTCTCCACAAAGTGGAAAACGACCTCAGTCCCAAGGCGCCCGTGGGCGCGCCGAGTCCGAACTAGTCATCTCCCGAGCGACGTCGACGGATCCGAGGCGGCACGTTTAAGCTAAGGCAGCGGGATCCATCGGCTGTCGCTCGGGATGAGCGTGATCCGTTACCTTATGATGCCGCGCTCGCTTTTCTCGATGAACTCGAGCAATTGGCTGATCTCCTGACGCGGTTCGATTCCCTTCCGCACCGCTTCAATCGCCTGCCGAGTATTCAATTTCGATCGATAAAGCAATCGGAATGCTTCCTTGATCGCTTTCACGCACTCCTGGGAGAAGCCCGCGCGTTCCATTCCGATGAGGTTGATGCCGCGAATCTCCGCGGGGTTGCCATCCGCGATCAGGAATGGGGGCACGTCCTGCACGATTTTCGAACATCCACCGGTGATGGCGAACCGTCCGATTTTGCAAAATTGATGGACAGCAGTGAGTCCGCCCATGACGGCATGATCACCCACTTCGACGTGACCTGCGAGAGTGCCGTTGTTCGAGAACACAACCGAGTCTCCCACCGTGCAATCATGACCGATGTGACTGTATGCTAGAAAATTCCCGCGATTGCCGATCCGCGTTTTGCCGTCGCTCTTTGTACTCCGATTAACCGTGCAAAACTCGCGGAAAGTATTTCCGTCGCCAATTTCGAGATACGTCGGCTCGCCCGCATACTTCAGATCCTGCGTCTGCTGACCGATCGAACAGTAGGCATAAAAGCGATTGTCACGTCCGGCCCGCATCGGTCCAGCAAGAGTGACGTGATGTTGCAGCCAGCAACTTTCGCCGAGGACGACGTCGCGACCAACAATGCAATAGGCGCCAACAACTGTTCCGGCCCCCAACGCTGCTTTCGAATCTACGATCGCGGTGGGATGAATTTCAACGTCGCGCATTACCGCCAGTTCAGCTCGGACTATTTATCCAGAAACGTGAACATGAGCTCGCCTTCCGACACGACGGCGTCGTTTACCACGCAACTGCAGCGCGCTTTGGCCAGGCGTCCCTGGCGAGCTTTGAGCAGCTCCGCGTGAATGAAAAGTGTGTCTCCAGGAAAAACCGGTTTCCGAAATTTTACTTCGTCCGCGCTCATGAAATAACCGATGCGGCTCGAGGTTTTTGCTAATCGCAACAAAAGAATGCTCGCCACCTGTGCCATTGCCTCCACCTGAAGCACTCCCGGCATCACGGGATGTCCCGGAAAGTGCCCGGCGAAAAAGGGCTCGTTGACCGTCACACTTTTCATTCCGGTGCATTTGGTCTCGCCTTCGAATCCGAGAATGCGATCGACCATCAGAAATGGATAACGGTGCGGCAGTATTTCCATGACCTGATTGGTATCGAGCCCGCCTTCTCCGGCTGGAAACGTTCGCCGGCCGGAAAGCGCGGTAATTTTGGTGTGCTCTTTGACGATCGCGCGAGCCAGCTCCGCATTGGCAGCATGGCCAGGTTTCACGGCGATGATGTGACCGCGAATACGTGTCCCGACCAACGCGAGGTCGCCGATGATGTCGAGAATTTTGTGACGCGCGAATTCGTCAGCAAAACGTAACGGTTCCTTGCTCAAAACCGAATCGCCGCGAACAACAATCGCATTTTCCAAACTGCCGCCTTTGATCAGGTTCTTTTCCATGAGCGGCGCCACTTCTTCGTAGTAAACAAAGGTGCGTGCCGGTGCGATTTCTCGTTCGTAGAACGACGGCGAAATCTCGGCGGAAAAGAATTGGGTGAAGCGATTGTTCGGCCCCGCCTGAGTACAGGAGATTCGAAACTTTTCATCGGGCAGCAGCACGAGCAGCGATCCACCCTTCGATTCAATGTGAATCGGTTCGCGCACATCGAAGAATCGACGCGGCGCTTCCTGCGCCGCGGTGCCTGCCTTTTTGATTAACTCAACATAGGGCGCGGCACTGCCATCGCCGATCGGCGGCTCGTTCGCGTCCATTTCGATCACGACATTGTCCACTCCCATCGCACTTAGCGCCGAAAGAATGTGCTCAACCGTGTGCACCCGGACTGCGCCTTCGCCAATCGTGGTCGCGCGTTCAACTGTTTTGAGATTGGCGATATTCACGTCAATCGTCGGCTCGTCCGCCAGATCTTTGCGTTTGAATTTGATTCCGTGATCTACGGGCGCCGGCTGCAACTTAAGCGCCACTTTTTCGCCGGTGTGCAATGACGTGCCGCTAAATCCAGCCGACTTGCCCACAGTATGTTGAAGCTCCGCCGTCATCGAGCGCCTAACTAACAAAGAATTGGCACGCTGGCCAGTCGTCGTTGACGATTCGGCGCAGAATAACCAGTAAAGCAGACCGGTTTAGTCCACCGGATTTGGTGAGGAGACAATAAGCCGCCGATCTGTTCGAAAGCGCGCTGTCATCCTGAGCACAAGCGAAGGATCTCGGATAGAGGATTCCAGACCGCTTTCCGTTGAGTGTTCTATCACCTTTGGTGAGATCCCTCGCCGTCTACGCGGCTCGGGATAACACGTATAGTGTTATCGCGCCGGTCCTGAATTCGACTCGCACGCGTATGGCTGAACGCCGCATTTCACTTCAGCTCAAATCGGCCGCAATCGAACGCCATCATCTTGGAAAGTCCGCTTACCTCCAGCTGACGTGTATTTGTGCCGTCGCCGAGAAAAACGATGATGGTTTTAGGATCGCGGCCCGGTCCGATGCCAACGGTACTCGCATCTCCGCGTTTTGCGATTGTGACTAGCGGCAAACCGTCAGTGGTCTCCAGAAGGATATCGTCATCGTCAAAGCCCGCCGTGAGGTCAATTGTGGGCCGCTCATTGTTTTCCAGCGGATTAGCAACTAACTTAATGTGGACGGAAGTGACCGCCGATGGCGTAGCGGCAACTGTTTCCGGTCCGATCTTCATCGGCGCGACCAGAAAACCACGAGCGGAATATTTTCCACCCGGCAAATCCCGTTCATCGTCGTCCTTACCATCCCATTTTGTGCTGAGCGCGTCAGCGCCAATGGTGAATTGGTCAAAATCTGCTTCTTGGTGGAGCACACGAACTAGCCGGCCCGATTGGTCATAAATTCCAAGACTGATTTTGCCATCCAATGGAGGCGGAACAAAAC
>JBKPQI010000249.1:0-24014 GCA_046733975.1 Verrucomicrobiota bacterium | reverse complement strand
TAGTCGCTTCGCGGAACCCGAGCTCCTTGAGTTTATCTAGCGTCTCGACCGTTCCCTCCTGGCCGGCCACGTGGTAGCAACGCCAGATGATGTCGCTGAGCTGCTTCTTGCCGGCCGCCCTGTTGAAAAACCCAATGTCCTTCGGCCAAATCTGATTGAAAAGGACACGTCCCGCGGTCGTCTCGATCACGCGTGCGTTCTTGTCGCCGTAAATCGTGTCGCGGCCGAAATCCGGATTTTTGAATCGGATTCGGTCGTGAGTTTTGACTGAGCCTTCCGCCTGGGCGAATTCAACCTCCACCGCATCCGCAAACAACGGGAGTCTCGCGTCGCCATCACTGGCCGCCGCGCGCCGCGGATTTTGCGTGAGATAATAACAACCCAGGGTGATGTCCTGCGATGGCGTGGTGATTGGTTTGCCGCTTGAGGGCGAGAAAATGTTGTTCGGCGCCAGCATCAACATGCGCGCTTCCATCTGCGCTTCGACCGACAAAGGCACGTGCACCGCCATCTGGTCGCCGTCGAAGTCGGCGTTGTAAGCCGTGCAAACCAGCGGATGAATGCGAATCGCTTCCCCTTCGATCAACTGCGGCTCGAATGCCTGGATGGAGAGCCGATGCAAGGTCGGAGCGCGGTTGAGCAGCACCGGATGTCCACGCGTGACTTCATCAAGAATGTCCCACACTTCCGGCGTCTGCCGCTCGATCATCTTCTTAGCACTACGCACAGTGTGCACATAGCCGAGATCTTTCAGCCGCCGAATGATGAACGGCTCGAACAACACCAGCGCCATCTTTTTGGGCAAACCGCATTGATGCAATTTCAATTCCGGCCCGATGACGATGACGGAACGACCCGAGTAATCGACGCGTTTGCCGAGCAAATTCTGACGGAACCGTCCGCCCTTGCCTTTAAGCATGTCGGAAAGTGATTTGAGCGGACGATTACCAGCGCCCGTGACGGCGCGGCCATGCCGGCCGTTGTCGAAAAGTGCATCGACCGCTTCCTGCAGCATTCGCTTTTCGTTGCGAATGATCACGTCGGGCGTCTTGAGCTGGAGCAAATTCTTCAACCGATTATTGCGGTTGATGACGCGACGATAGAGATCGTTCAGGTCGCTTGTAGCAAATCGACCGCCTTCCAGCGGAACCAGCGGACGCAGATCCGGTGGAATCACCGGCAACACTTCCAGAATCATCCACTCCGGCCGCGCGTGCGATGAAATGAAGCCCTGCACCAGTTTCAAACGTTTCGCCAGTTTCTTGCGAATCTGTTTGCTCTTGGTGTTTCCCATCGCCTGCTCGAGCTCCTTGTTGAGCTTGTGCAGGTCGATCTCCGCTAACAATTTCTTGACCGCTTCCGCGCCCATGCCGGCGACGAATTCTTCGCCGTATTGCTCCTGCGCTTCGCGAAATTCCACCTCGTTCAGAAGCTGCGTCTTTTGCAGCGGCGTCTGCCCCGGATCAACGACGATGTAGTCTTCGTAATAAATGACGCGCTCGAGTTGCCGCGCGCTCATGTCGAGCATCAAGCCCAGACGCGACGGCATGCATTTGTAAAACCAGATATGCGAAACCGGCACCGCCAGTTCGATGTGACCCATGCGCTCGCGTCGCACCCGCGCCAAAGTCACTTCCACGCCGCAACGATCGCAAATGACACCCTTATGTTTGATTCGCTTGTATTTTCCGCAGGAACATTCCCAATCCCGCGTCGGACCAAAAATGCGTTCACAGAAAAGGCCACCTTTCTCCGGTTTGAATGTCCGGTAATTGATCGTCTCCGGATTTTTAACTTCGCCTTTGCTCCACGAGCGCATGGTATCGCTCGAGGCCACGCCAATCGCGACCTGATCAAAACCAACTGCTCTCTCTTCACCGACTAACTCCCGCCAGGAATGTTCGTTCATCTATATTTAATTCTCGTTAACTGCTATTTCGAAATTGTAGTCGCTCGCCCTCACTTCTCGTCAGCCCGAGCGAAGTCGAGGGATCCCGTGGCGCAACCTTTTCGGTGACGCGGCGGCATGTCTCGACTCCCCTCGACATGACTAAGCTGCTGTATCAAAAACACTGGTCGGAGCCTGGCCGCCGACCTTCACGTCGAGGCCGAGACTCTGCATTTCCTTGATCAACACATTAAAAGATTCCGGTGTGCCCGCTTCGAGCGAGTTGTCACCCTTCACGATCGACTCGTAAATCCGGGTGCGTCCCTGGACGTCGTCGGATTTCACGGTCAGCAATTCCTGAAGGGTGTAGGCGGCGCCATAGGCTTCCAGCGCCCACACTTCCATCTCACCGAAACGCTGGCCGCCGTACTGGGCTTTACCACCGAGCGGCTGCTGCGTGACCAGCGAGTATGGACCGACTGCGCGCGCGTGAATCTTATCGGCCACAAGGTGACCGAGCTTCATCATATAAATATAGCCGACCACAACTTCCTGATCGAACGGCTCGCCCGTGCGGCCATCGTAAAGGAGGGCTTTGCCATTTTCCTGCACCCAACTGAATCCTTCGATCTTCTTCGCGTCCTTTAAGTATTCGCGAATCTTGGTTTCCGAAATTCCGTCAAAGACCGGTGTCGCTACCTTGAATCCGAGCGCTTTCGCAGCCACCCCAAGGTGAGTTTCAAGAACCTGACCGACGTTCATACGGCTCGGCACACCCAGCGGGTTGAGCACGATCTCCACTGGCGTTCCATCGGGCAGGAACGGCATGTCTTCTTCCGGCACGATCCGCGCGACCACACCCTTGTTTCCATGGCGTCCCGCCATTTTATCGCCGACGGACAGTTTCCGTTTGCTCGCGATATAAACTTTTACCTGCTTGATAATGCCGGGATCGATGTCATCGCCACTTTCCACACGATCCATCGCGCGCTCCCGCTCCAGTTCGAGCTCGGCGAACTTGTGTTCGTAGGAAGCAATGATCTCCCGGATTTTGTTACGAATCGGAGAAGGATCGATCTCGATGTGATCGTAAACGTTGGCCAGTTTGCGCAGCAGCGTTTTGGTGATCTTGCGATTTGCCGGGATGATGATCTCGCCGGTCTCGGCATTGACTACATCCAGCGGAATTTTTTCGCCCAGCAAAATGTTCGACAGCGAATCCGTTAACTGTTCGGTCAATCCCTCCTTCTTCTTGCGATAATCTTCCGTGATCGTCTTAAGCTGACGTTTCGTTTCCGTCGGCGTCAGTTTCTCCCGCGAAACTTCGCGACGCGAAGAAACCTTCACATCCATCACGATTCCGTAAGTGCCGGATGGAACTGTCAACGACGTGTCTTTCACGTCGGCGGCTTTTTCGCCAAAAATGGCGCGCAACAATCGTTCTTCCGGCGCCAGCTCCGTTTCGGATTTTGGCGTGATTTTGCCAACCAAAATATCTCCCGGCTTTACCTCGGCTCCGACACGGACCACGCCATCCGGCCCGAGGTTGCGCAGCGCTTCTTCGCTGACGTTCGGAATGTCACGCGTGATTTCTTCCGGCCCGAGCTTGGTATCGCGCGCTCCGATCTCGAACTCGTCAATGTGAATGGAAGTGTAGATGTCTTCCTTGACCACCTTCTCCGAGATCATGATCGCATCTTCGAAGTTGTATCCGTTCCACGGCATGAACGCGACGAGCACATTACGACCGAGCGCCAGCTCACCCTGTTCCGTGTTCGGTCCATCGGCGATGATCTGACCGCGCTTGACGTGCTGCCCCCGCTTTACGATCGGCTTCTGGTTGACACAGGTGCCGGCATTCGACCGCATAAACTTACGCAATTCGTAGACCTGAATGCCTGCCTCGGTATCGGTCTTCAGTTTCTTGCGGCCTTCCGGCATGTGACCGTCTTTTGTTACCACAATTTGATCAGCCGTGACTGACGCGACCTTGCCAGCGTCCGTCGCAATCAAGACGGCATGAGAATCGCGCGCGACTTTGCTTTCTAATCCTGTGCCAACAAGCGGCGCTTCACTGACAATCAGCGGCACGCCCTGGCGTTGCATGTTTGAACCCATAAGTGCGCGGTTCGCGTCGTCGTGTTCCAAAAATGGAATCAATCCCGCCGCCACCGAGACGAGCTGTTTCGGAGACACGTCCATGTAGTGCACTTTGGACGGCTCGACTTCCAGGAAGTCGCCGCGATAACGCACCGACACTTTTTCGCCAGTGAAATGGCCGCGACCATCGACCGGCGCGTTCGCCTGTGCGACGAGATAATTTTCCTCCCGGTCCCCAGTCAAATATTCTACCTCGTCCGTCACGCGACCATTGTGGACCTTACGATACGGCGTTTCGATAAATCCGAATTCGTTGATCCGGGCAAAGGTGGACATCGAACTGATGAGGCCGATGTTGGGTCCTTCCGGCGTCTCGATCGGACAGATGCGCCCGTAGTGCGAGGGATGAACGTCGCGCACTTCAAAACCTGCGCGATCACGGGAGAGGCCGCCGGGTCCCAGCGCCGACAGACGACGTTTGTGGGTCAGTTCCGCCAACGGATTGGTCTGATCCATGAACTGCGACAGTTGCGACCGACCGAAGAAATCGCGAATGACTGCGCTCAGGGCCTTTGGATTAATCAACTTCTGCGGCGTCATTCCGTCGATGTTGATGTCGAACAGCGTCATTCGCTCTTTGACCAACCGCTCGGTGCGGGCCAGACCAACGCGGCATTGGTTTGCCAGCAATTCGCCCACGGTGCGAACACGACGGCTGCCCAGATGATCGATGTCATCCAGGGTGCCTTCACCGCGCCGCAGGTTAATCAAATATTTGATGGCAGCGATAAAATCGCGGTCGGTTAGAATCCGCTCATTCAAATCGACGTCGATGCCGAGCTTTTGATTCAGCTTGTAACGCCCGACTCGCCCAAGATCGTATTTCTTCGGATCAAAAAACAACCGCTTCAGCAGGGCACGGGCATTGGCCACCGTCGGCGGATCTCCCGGACGCAGCCGGCGATAAATATCTTTCAGCGCCTCTTCCTGATCGTGGGCTGGATCTTTTTTCAACGCTTTCACCACCGTGTCGTCACTTGAAATGTCGATCACGTTCACTTCCTTGGTCCCGAGCGCCATGATCTGGCGAACAGTCGCGAGCGTCAGTGGCTCGAATGCGCGCGCCACCGTCACTTCGCCGTCGCGCACTTCTGCCGTCAGCACTTTGGTCGCGAGCATCTCTTCGTCGAGTTTGTCGCTCAATTTCAGCGTCTCGATGTTATAAAAAAGTTTGATGACTTCTTCATCGGGCCCGTAGCCAAGTGCGCGGAGAAAGGTCGTAGCTAAAAATTTCCGCCGGCGTTTGCGGCGATCCAGATAAATGTAAAGCAGATCGGCCGTGTCGAACTGCACTTCGATCCAGGAGCCCCGGTCCGGGATGATACGAAAACTGTAAAGCACCTTTCCGTTGAGGTGCACCGACGACTCGAACGCGATTCCCGGCGAGCGATGCAACTGCGAGACGACGACACGCTCCGCACCGTTGATGACGAACGTTCCCTGCGCTGTCATGAGCGGGATTTCGCCCATGTAAACTTTCTCTTCTTTCGTTCCCTTCTCTTCTTTGAGTTGGAACGTCACATGCAGCGGCGCGCTGTAAGTCTGGCCTTCGCGCTGCGCCTCCAGCGCGCTCAACTTTGGTTCGCCAATCTCATAATGGCTGAAATCCAATGTGGCTTTCTCGTCGTAGCTCTGGATCGGGAAGACCTCCCTGAATACAGCCTGCAAGCCATAGTTCTTGCGTTTGCTGAACGGCACGTCTTTTTGCAGGAAATCGACGTACGAGTTCAGCTGAACTTCGATGAGATTTGGCGGCTCGATGCCTTCTTTGATACTGCCGAAATGAATGCGCTCTGCCCGTTCTGACATAATTAGTTCTCTGCTGCGTTGTGCCAACTGCGCTGCGTCAGGGGAAACGCGGCCAGTTGTCCGGGGTTCCTATGTGTCCAGCGATTGGCGAAGACGACAAAAATGACAGCGAATCGGCGGTCTGTCAAATTGACCACCACCGTTCCGTTGCCTGCCTAAATTTTCTTGTCCGTCGTCCGCCGGGTTAAAAATAAAATTGTCGTTTACTCTTAACGAAAGTGCCTTCTGCCATGCTTTATCGCACCGCGCAAGAAAAATTTTCGTGTCGGGCGAAATCCGTCATTCCGGGCCAGTCCGGATCGGACCGAGGGATCCGGCAGCGAAAGCTTTCAGGTACTATCCGGGGATCCTTCATCCCGGGATCCTTCGACTCCGCTTTCGCGTCGCTCAGGACGGCACTAAGGTTATTTAATCTCCACCTTTGCCCCGGCCGCTTCGATCTTCTTCTTGATCTCTTCGGCTTCGGCTTTGGTCACGCCTTCCTTAATGGTCTTCGGGGCCCCTTCTACCAGCGCTTTGGCTTCGGCCAGGCCAAGACCCGGCACTGCGCCGCGCACTTCCTTGATCACACCGATCTTGTTCGCGCCCATTTCTTTCAGGATGACCTCGAAAGTCGTTTTCTCTTCCGCCGCCGGAGCTGCCGCGCCGCCGCCGCCGGCCGGGGCTGCCGCCACCGCCACGGGAGCCGCTGCGCTCACGCCCCATTTCTCTTCCAGTTGTTTTACCAGCCCGGCAATCTCCAGCACGGTCAACCCGCTGAGCTGCTCCACGATTTTGTCTGTATCTGCCATTTTATTTCCTCAGTTCGCCGCCTCCGAAAGCCTTCGGAGAATTGAGTCCGGCAGCTGCCGGACCGGTTATGTTTCGTTTTTTCTGTAGCCGCCCGCCCTGCGGGCGCCGTCTCGCGTCGCCCACAGGCGACGGCTACAATTCTTATGCGGTAGCCTCCGTCGGTTTTCCTTCCTTTTCGGCTTTCGCGTTCAACAGTCTCGCCAACGATGCGGCCGGCTCATTCAATAAACGTGCCAGCGTCGTTGCCGGCGACAATAGCAATCCCAGTAACTGCGCCAGTAAAACTTCGCGGGATGGCAAATCGGCCAGCGCCTCGATTTCGTGTGCCGACAAAATCGATTTGTCGACCACCCCAATTTTCAGCGCCGCAACTTTGAATTCTGCCGCGAACGTCTTCAAAATCTTCGCCACTGGCGCCACGTCCTTCTGCCCCACTACAATCGCGGTTTGACCGGTGAGTTTATCGGCCACATCCGGTAAACCGGAATCGCTCATCGCGCGTTTTAGAAAACTGTTCTTCACCACCCGCACCTCCGCACCAATTGGCGCGAGCCTGTTCCGCAGATCGCCAAACTGACCGACTTTCACCCGCTGATAATCGGCCACCAGCACAAAAGGCGAGCGGTTCAATTTGTCGGCAAGATCGGAAACGATGCTGGTTTTCTCAGGTCTCATGGAAGTCTTAATTAATAATCATTAGTTCGGAAATCCGCTCAGACACTAAGATAGGGGCTCGGATCAATCCGGACGCCCGGTGACATTGTCGCGCTCAACGTTATCGCTTCAAGGTAACGTCCCTTCGCATGCGCCGGACGCGCCCGCACCACTGCTTCGATAACAGCATTTCCATTCTCAACCAGCGCGCTCTCAGCGAACGAAAACTTCCCGACCGGCACTGCCACGTTACCATTTTTATCCAGTTTGAATTCAACCCGGCCCGCTTTCACTTCCTGCACTGCTTTGGCTGTATCCTCAGTTACAGTTCCAGTCTTTGGATTGGGCATCAGACCGCGTGGACCTAAAACTTTTCCAAGCTTGCGGACTTCCGCCATTGCCGCCGGCGTCGCCACCGCCACGTCGAAATCCTGAAAACCTTCCTGCACTTTCTGAATTAGATCCTTGAAGCCAACAAATTCCGCGCCGGCGCCTTTCGCATCATCGGCCGCCTTGCCTTCTGCAAAAACGAGCACTCGCACTTTCTTGCCGCTGCCGTGCGGAAGCGGACACGTCCCGCGGACCATCTGATCGGACTGTTTCGGGTCCACTCCGAGCCGAAACGAAACTGTTACCGTTTGATCGAACTTGGTCGGCTGAAATTTTTTCAACGTCGCTACAGCGTCATTCAAGCTGTAGGCCTTTTTTCGGTCCACCTGTCCGGCGGAAGCGCGATATCTTTTTGAGCGATCTTGTTGCATGGTTCTGTGCAGTGCAAATGAGCCGAAGCTCTCCTGCTAACTTCTGCGGTCTATGACCGCACAATCGGGCGACCAAACTAGCGCCTTTGCACAAGTTGTCAAAGATCCCATTAGCATGTCATCCCGAGCGTAAGTCTCGAGGGATCCCGACTAGGTTACCGTAAAGCTTCGCAGCGGGATCCCTCGACTTACGCTCGGGATGACGAGGCGCGACGCTATCACAAATCCGCCCCGACCTGATCGGATACGACCTCTCCCGCCGTTTTCGCCGGCGCTGCTGTCGCCGGCCCATTCCGAATAACTTTCCCTTCCTTCATCACAAACGAAATGCGCTCCGTCGCCGTGATGTCCTGAGTCGGATCGCCTGGCATAGCGATGATGTCAGCGAGCTTTCCTTTCTCCAGTGTCCCGACTTTCCCCGAAATCCCAAGCAGTTCCGCATCGTTACTGGTCGCGCTCTTCAACGCATCAATGGGCGACATTCCCAAATCGCTCATCAATTTGAATTCCTTCGCGTTCTCTCCGTGGGGGAAAACGGCTGCATCCGTCCCGAATGAAATTTTCACGCCGATTTTCAACGCATTCTTAAACATCTCCGAGCGTGCCGTAGTCGCGGCGCGAGCTTTCGCCTGCAACGCCGGCGGGTAGGCATCAATCTTGCCCATGATGTACTCACTCGCCATCAGCGTCGGCGTGAGATACGTGCCCTTGTTCTTCATCAAGGTTAGCGTTTCCGGCTTCAGAAACGAGCCGTGCTCGATCGAATCCACCCCTGCTTCGATTGCGTCGCGGCCGGCCTGGTCGCCATGGCAATGCACCGCCACTTTTTTGCGCAGCCGATGCGACTCGTCGACGAGCGCCGCCATTTCCGCTGGTGTGAACTGTGGCGTGTCCACTTCGTCTGCCAGTGACAAGACGCCGCCGGAAACCGCTGCCTTGATCACGTCCGCGCCATTTTTCACTTCAAACCTCACGGCTTTTCGAATGGCATCCGGTCCATCGGCGATGCCTTCGCTGTAGTCAGGTTCGTGGCCGAACAGCATGTCGCGAAAACCGCCGGTCGGATCGAAATGTCCTCCAGTCGCACCAATTCCATAGGTCGCGACCAGCATTCGTGGGCCGATCACGTAATCTTTGTTGATGGCGTTGCGCAGAGCCACGTCGACGAACTCCTTGCTGTTGGGAAAGCGGCTGCCGACATCTCGCACGGTGGTGAAGCCCGCCTCCAAAGTATTACGCGCCTGCACCGAGGCTCGCAGTGCTTGTTCCGACACGTTCAGATCGATCTGATCCATCCGTTCTTTCCTGTAGTCGGTGAAGTCCATCGTGAGATGGGTGTGCGCATCCATGAAGCCGGGCGACAACGTCGCATCCCCGAGATCGATCACCTGTGCATCCGATGGAACGGCAACGTTGGCGCCAGCATCGACGATTTTGTCGCCTTGCACCAGCACGACTCCGTTCTGAACAAGACTGCGCGATTTTCCATCAAACAACCGCGCTGCTTTCAATGCGATGAGTTGATCAGTTGCGGTCGCCGGCTCGATCAAAAGCGCCAATGCCATCGCAAATAGGAAGACAAATCGAAACAATTTCATGCCGGGACTTACCAGATTGATCGGCCACACTCAAGTATCGCAGTCGCTAAGCCGTGCCGCGTAATCTCAACCCGTATCCCGAGCGAAGTCGAGGGATCCCATTGCTCGGTCATCCCGAACGCAACTCGAGGTATCGCGTGATGTTACCTCAAAGCTTCCGCATCGGGATCCCTCGACTTGCGCTCGGGATGACGGTAGTTTTTCCGATGGTCAAAGTTTCTGTTCAGTACACCGGCAATCTGCACTGCGACGCCACTCACGGCCCGTCACAATCCAAAATCGCAACAGATGCGCCCGCCGACAACAAGGGTAAAGGCGAAGCGTTCTCGCCCACCGATTTGGTGGCCACGGCCCTGGGCACCTGCATCAGCACGACGATGGGGATCAAAGCCGAGGAGCTCGGCGTCGATCTGCGCGGGATGACGGTCTCGGTACAGAAAGAAATGTCGAAAGATGCGCCGCGCCGGATCGTTGCCTTACCGTCCGAAGTTCATATTCCGCTTCCACCAGACTCGCCGCACCGCGGCGTTTTAGAACACACCGCGCTCAATTGTCCGGTTCACAAAAGCCTCCCGGTGGAAATAAACCGGCCGACGAAATTTTTCTGGGAAGGGTAGGAACGTTGAAGCAATAAAGCGCGGGATCAATCCATTACCCGCTTCAACCCTTCAACGCTTTGACTTCCGTACAACCACTGCATGTAATCCGCGACCCCGGCTTCGAGCGGGAATCGCGGCTCGTAGCCCAGCGCGCTTTGCGCGTTCGCTAGATCGGCCTGCGTAAAATTTTGGTAATGCTTGTGCGGATTATCAAAATAGTCCGGCTGAAAATTGGTCTGCAACACCCGATTCAGGATAAAGATCAGCTCGTTAAAGGAACGCGCCTGGCCGCTGCCAAGATTGTAAATGCCGCTCGCCTTCGCATCGAGTCCGCGAATCGTTCCGTCCACCACATCCTTCACATAAACAAAATCCCGACGCTGTTCGCCGTGCTTAAAAATTCTGGGACGCTGACCGGCGCGCATCTGCTGCGACAAATGATAAATCATGCTTGCCGGCATGCCTTTGTGCGCTTCGCGCGGTCCGTAAACGTTGAAATAACGCAAGCCCACGATAATCCACTCGGGATTCTCGCGCGCCAGCCGCCTGGCAATGTTGTCCATGATCGCCTTGGAAAAGGCGTAGATGTTAGCCGGAGCAGCGGTGGTGGATTCAGCGCTCGCTTCCGTCGTTGCTCCATAAACTGAAGCGGACGACGCGAAAATGACGCGCGTGCGATTCGGCCGCGCGAATTCGAGCAGGTGCCGGAAGCTCTCCACGTTATCGTGGGTTTGCTCAAACTGATTATGATTGGTCGTGTCAGTGATGGAAGCGAGATGAAAAATGGCATCGAATTTTTCGTCACCGAACTGTTCCTGCCAGTTCAGTTTCGCCAGATCGGCGGCAACAAAATCTCCGCGGTAGCCGGCCAGGTTTTTGAAATCGCCCGAGCGAAAGTCGTCGATTACGGTCAATCGCGAATTCGGGAAACGTTCCTGCAGTTCCAGCACAAGATTCGAGCCGATGAAGCCGGCACCGCCGGTTACAAGCAGATTCAGGTTTGCGTCAGTGGATGGCACAGGAAAAATGCACGCAGGAAACGCGCCTGACTAAATAAATCTTGAGCGCGGAAGCGCAAGCGGTGAGTTCGAAACGTTAAGCATGAAGTTTGAAATTGAGTTCACACGCGAATTTATCAGGCGATCACTTCCGCAGCGTGGCCGGCGCCTTTTGGAAATCGGCTGTGGGGACGGAGAACTGGCGGCGAGTTTGCTTCAGGACGGGTTCTCTCTTGTCGCAATTGACAGCGATGCCGACTCAATTGCTGACGCTCAAAAGTTAAGAGTTGATGCCCGGCTCGCTGCCTGGCCGGAGTTCGAAGATGGACAATTCGACGCCGTTCTCTTCACTCGCTCACTTCATCACATTCATTCGTTGGGCAAAGCAGTGCAGCGAGCTGCAGATAGCCTCGTCCTTGGCGGACGATTGATCGTAGAAGATTTTGCCCACGAAGCAGCAGACGAAAAGGCGCTACAATGGTTTGGTCAAGTGATCGAGCGGCTCGACTCAGCCGGTGTTCTGATCAGAGGCGACGATTTTCTGGATGCCGTTCGCGCAAAAACCGCAACGCTGAGGGCGTGGAGAGAAACTCACGAGTCGGATCTTCATACGGCCGCGGCTATTCTCACCGAAATTAGAAAGATCTTCGGTAAGACTCGATGCGAAGAAGTACCGTATTATTTTCGTTACTTGGCCCGGGCGATCGCTCCCCATGTCGATCGCGGCAAGATTCTGCGGGATTTGGTGGAAGAGGAGACCGAACTCATCCGCTCGGGCGTTATTAGAGCGCTCGGCCGACGTTTTGTGGCAGAACGGCGAAATAAGTCTTGAGCACGGCTCGGGCAGTCGGTATTGCTTGTGTTAGTTCTTTGCGAGTTTGATCAGGTAAGTGGATCGGCGCGAGAAATCCGGTGTAAAACCGGAGCAGTTGCGCTGCTGTAACTGGATACAATTTCCCACAAGCCAATCGTCGGGAATATAGATCTTTGATCTGTGTGCTCAGCAGGTTTCTGACCTGCTGAATTCGGTCCTGTCCTAAATGTCGGGGCCGTGAAATGGAAGCGGGCAGAATGCCCGCTTGGCGCACAGCCAGAATGCCTATGTTCCGGCGGTGAAGGCGGGAAAAAGGTGCGTTTTGTAACCGCGGTCATAATGGCGCTCCGCCATTCGAGCCGCGGCCGGGTCACCGAACCCGGCCACAGAATACGAAGCCAGGAGCCAGAATATTCGACCGGTCCACCTCATTCGGCTGCGCCTGTAGCGCCGGTCTATGACCGTCGGCTCTCTGCAGGTTGAGTCCGAAAAAACTTCTTCGCAAAAAGAAGAATGAGAGCCGCGGCAAAGTCCGAACCCGGACTGGTGTTGTGTTTTGCTTCGTCTCTCGAAACCGGAGGATTGGAAGTGAAACAGAATTGTTCGCCATTTTTTTTCGTCATCGCGATCCGAAATGCGATCGGGATATTCGATATCATAAGCGCGCGAAACTATCGCCGGCAGCGCGCGATTTTTCCTGGTAGCGCACGCGTCTCGCGTGCAATCGCCAGTCCGGCTCGGACTTTTGGCGTCTCGCCGAAACAATCTTTTGTAAAAACGCCATCTCGAATCTCGTTGACGTGCTACCCAGTCCCCGGTGGCATGCGTCGACGAACGTCCACCGCTCTTCTTATCCTTGGGTTCGCGATCATCTGCAGCGCACAAAACCCATCTCCAACACCCACGGACGAATCGGAACCCATCGTCATCACCGCGACCCGGTTCGACATTCCCCTCGATCAATCGCCGGCCAGCGCCAGCGTTGTTAGCTCGCAGGAATTTGAGCAGAAACAGATCGAACGCGTTGCCGATGCTCTGCGCGAAGTACCCGGCGTCGCGGTGACGCAAAGCGGCGCGCCCGGCCAGCTCACTTCCGTTTTCACTCGCGGACTGCGCTCCGAACACACTCAGGTCCTGCTCGACGGCATCCCGATCAATCAGGGTTTGGCCGGTCAAATGAATTTCGCGGATTTCGCCACCGACGACATTGACCGCGTCGAAGTAACGCGTGGACCTCAAAGCACGCTTTACGGTCCGCGGGCTCTCGCCGGCGTGATTCAAATTTTCACCAAACGCGGCGAGGGCGATCCCATTGTTATGCTCAGCAGCGAAGGCGGATCGTACGGAACGTTTCGAGAAGCACTCGAAAGCGAAGGAAAAGTTGGAACATTTGACTACTCGCTCGGACTCAGCCGCCTCGATACCGATAATGCGCGACCGAACAATCAATACCGCTTGACCAACGCTATTGCGGACGTCGGCTGGTCACCCGACGCGACGCTTCGCATCAGTGCGCTCGTCACTTATTCGCTCGCCGATACTGGGAATCCGAACACGATCTCCGATCCGAAACGGCTCGATAACTTTTTGACTGAGCGCTGGCTAATCGGGCCGCACATCGAGTGGCAGCCGGTCGATTGGTGGAGTCACCACTTGATTGTTAGCTACGATCACGAGCGGCAGGTCAACGATCCCAATCAGGATGGGTTCGTCGGACCAACACGCGCTTTATTCGAGCGGACACAGGTTGACTACCAGAATGATTTGCGCGCGACTTCATGGCTCACCGTCACCAACGGATTTTTCTTCAGCGATGTCGACGCTGAACAAAAACGGCCGTTCGTTTCGCAAGACTTCGGTCCGGAGCCGCGTTTAATTGGCGATCATACGACAGAGATTGGTCTTTTTGCCGAGCTCACGATTAAACCGACACCCGAGCTAATTCTCGTCAGCGGCGGCCGGTTCGATCATTTCAATCAGTTTGGCGACGTCTGGACGTGGCGGGAAGCTGGCAGTTACCTCGTCCGCGAAACCGACACCACTCTGCACGCCAGCGTGGCCACAGGCTTTTCACCGCCGACGAGTCAGGACAAAATTTTCCGCTTCAATCCGGATCCGTCGCAGCCGCTTCCGCCTCTTGGACCGGAGGATGGCTTGGGTTGGGACGTGGGCGTTGAGCAACGGTTCTGGAACAGGCGCGTCACCGTCGGCGCGACGTATTTTCATAACGACCTCTCGAATTTGATCGGCATCACCGGACTGTTCGAGACATTCAACATCGGCTCGGCCTTTACGCAGGGAATCGAGGCAGAGTTGCGCGCAACACCGATCGATGATCTCACGCTGCTCGCCACCTACACCTACCTTGATGCCGAGAAAACTTCCTCAGCCGACATCAACCAGCCGAAAGGCGCGCGCTTGCCGCGACGGCCGCGAAACGAAGTCTACGCTTCGATCTCTTATCTGTGGTGCAAAAAGCTGCGCACGACCCTTTCGGCGAAATGGGTCAACGCACGCGAAGAACTAAGTTTCGGTGGACCGAACTTCGATATCGAGGATTACAGCTTCGTGAACTTCGCGGCCGAATACGAAATCAATCGATACGTCTCGGTTTTCGGTCGCGTGGACAATTTAACAAACGAGCATTACTCGGAGGTTTTTGGTTTTCCGGCGCTCGGCCGCGCAGTTTATGGCGGCTTGCGCGTGTCATTCTGAGCTGTAGCGGCGGTCTATGACCGCCGAATGCCGTAGGTCCGGCGCTCATAGAGCGCCGCTACAGGCTTTCGCAGCGGGATTCCTCCACTTCGGTCGGGATGAGCCATCGTTGAACACTCCTTGTCATTCTAATCGAAGTCGCGGAATCTCTTATTCAGGTAGGGGCATTTGACTCAATCGCCCGCAATGCCAGTCCGGCTCGGACCGGTTCGGTGAACCGCCCCTCCACATAAAACATGACAGAAACAGCTTATCTCATCATCGGCTTGATCGGCGGCGCACTCACTGTCGCCGTTCTCTTCCTTTCGTTTCGGCGCAGACGAGGCGAAACTGACGCATTGCTCGGCAAAATCGAGCTCCTCGAGCGTGCTCAGGAACGGGGCGAACGGATGCTGCGCGAAGAGATGACTCGCAGTCGCGAGGAAAATGCGAACGCCGCAAAATCGCAGCGCGAAGAGCTGACCGCCTCGCTCGAAAATTTGCGCGGGATCGTGGATGTGCGTCTGCAGGAATTGCAAAAAGATAACGCCGAACAAATCGATCGAATGCGCGCGACGGTCGACGAAAAACTGCACGGCACCCTGGAAAAACGCCTCGGCGAATCATTCAAACTGGTAAGCGAGCGTCTCGAAAAAGTACATCAAGGTCTCGGCGCCATGCAGCAACTGGCCAGTGATGTCGGCGGATTGCAGCGGGTGCTGACGAATGTGAAAACGCGCGGCGGGTGGGGCGAAGTGCAGTTGGGCGCGTTGCTCGAACAACTGCTGACCTCGGAGCAATTCGATCGTAACGTCCAAACGCGCGACGAAACTGGTGAGCGCGTTGACTACGCGATTAAGTTGCCCGGCGAAGGAAATGGCGCCGCCGTCTGGCTGCCAATCGATGCCAAGTTTCCGATGGAAGATTACCAGCGCCTGATCACCGCGCAGGAGAGCGGCGAAACAGCGCTAACAGACGACGCACTGAAAAATCTGGAAACGCAGCTCAAGAAATCAGCGAAAGATATTTGCACGAAATACATCAATCCACCGAAGACGACGGATTTTGCGCTAATGTTTTTGCCGACAGAAGGACTGTATGCGGAAGCGATCCGCCGCGTCGGCCTGGTCGAGCAGGTTCAGCGCGACTGCCGCGTAGTTTTCGCCGGGCCGACCACGCTGGCGGCGTTATTGAACAGCCTGCAAATGGGATTCCGCACCCTCGCCATCCAAAAGCGTTCCAGCGAAGTCTGGAACTTGTTAGCTGGAGTGAAGAGCGAGTTCGCCAAGTTTGGCGAGGCAATCTCCAAGGTGAAGGACAGGCTCGATCAAGCCGCAGGCGATATGGAGAAAGTCGCGGTGCGTTCGCGCGCGATTACGAAAAAACTGCGCGACGTAGAGGAACTACCGACGAATCCGCAGCCACTGCTCCCGGAGTTGCTGGGGAATGAAGAGAGCGACGATTCCTAGTCAACCCGAGCGTCAGTCGAGGGATCCCGTTGCGGATCCTTTAAGGTAACATTACGGGATCCCTCGACTTCGCTCGGGCTGACGAGCTTGTAGCTGCCGCCGTCGCTGGCGGTAGGATTTGTAACTGGTTCTGCCGCCGACGACGGCGGCTAAAATGCGGAGATTCACAGTGTGTCGTCCCACTTCGCCTTGTCCTTGAGCAAAATCTCGCGCAGCAACCGAATGGGCGGCATGCCGTGATCCAGCACTTGATTGTGAAATTGTTCTAACGAGAATTCGTCACCCTGTTGAGCTTTGTAATCGTCGCGCAGCTTCAGAATCTGCAGTTTGCCGAGACTGTAATTGAGGTAACCGTAATCGAACGTGCCACGCATGGCTTCCTCGTGTGCCGGCTTCTCCTCATAGTAACAATTTTGCTGAAAGAATTTCGTCGCTTCCTCGATGCTCATTCCCTGGGTGTGCATCTTCACCGAAACACATAACCGGCAAAGTCGCAGCAACGCTTCCGAAGCCTGCGCCATTCGGAATTTGGCCGCCCGCTTTTGTTCCTCCGCTGTGCCGGGCGCTTTCTTCGGTCCCCCAAAACCCTGGTCGAGCATCATCTGCTCGCAGTAATGCGCCCACCCTTCGATGAAAGCGTAGCTCCCGAAAATTTTCTCGATCTTGTTCGCTGCCGACGCGTTCAGCCGTAGGAATTGCACATAATGTCCAGGATAAGCTTCGTGGATCGAAGTCACGTCCGCCGTGTAGTAGTTAAACGAAGTCAGCCACTGTTCCTTTTGCTCAGGAGTCCACGCCAGTTCGACTGGTGTGACATAGTAAAATGCTTCGGTCGCCTTTTTCTCGAACGGCCCCGGTGTATCCATTGAGGCGAACGATGTCGCACGGTCGTATGCCGGGGTTTCCTTCACCTGCGCTTTGGCATTCGGTGGAATCCCGACAAGTTTGTGCTCGGTCACGTAAGATCGAATTTGTTCGAGATCTTTCGCAATATCCGGAATCAGCTTTTCGGCAGTCGGATGTTCCTGCTGAATTGGTTTGAATACTTCGACCGGGGATTTGTTCGGATCGATCACTTTCGCGGCATCGGCGAAAACTTTCTGCTCCTCTTTTAGCTTGGTGAGCCCAATCTCAAGAATCTGCTCCGGCGACAGATCAACAAGTTCAGTTTCGGTTAGCCATCGTTGATAACGCGCCGCGCCCAGCCCGAAGGTCAACGTCGCCTTCGGCAATTTTTCCTTCTCGAGCCAGTTGGCAAAATCGCTCAGGGCGTTGGCTGCCTTGCGGTTCGCATCCAAGAAAGTGCCGCGCACCTCCTGGTCTCTCACCGCATCGACTGCTGCCACCATGTCCTTGCGCAAAAAATCAGCGGAACCGCGGGCGATTTCGATCGCGAGTTCGACATGCGGCTTCGGCAACACCGCCTCCAAATTCGTTTTGCCCGCGATCAGAATGTTCGGGATTTGCAATTCAATCGCGGTCAGGCTGCGAATACGGTCGTCAAGCGGGGCAAAGTTGCGCGCGATGTAAATGTTCAGATCCGCGCAATGCGCATAAGTCATGGGGTTGCGGTCGAAGTTGTGCGCATCCTGAAATTCAAACAGCTCGTTCGCGATCGCGGTCTGCAGGATGCGCAGGTCGATCCCATTTCGCGCATTCAACTCCTCCGGTTCGAATTTTCGCAGCCGATCCTCAAAACGCCGCAGCCGTTGCAATTCTGCATCGAGTGCGAGGCGGCTGAAATCATCCGCGCGACCGTCGTACTCGTGAAAACCGAGCTGGGTGGCGAGGAGGGGGCGGGCGTTGAGATACCCTTTGATGAATTCTTCCGCGACCGCGGTAAACTCGGAATCGTTACTTTGCGCAGCACTGATCACAGGCGCGATCAGGAAAAGGCTGAGCGCAATGACTCGGAACATCATCTTGTGCGGCGTCCCATCAATAAGTTTCGATGCTTTGGGTGGATCGAGCAGTCGCTTGCTCGATAAGTGCGGCGGAGGCCACAATTTTGTTGCGACATCGCCGGGGGGAGCGGCCGATCCACTTTAGCTGCTCGAGCGCGCAATATGGATCGAGTCTTCTCAAATGCCAGTCCGGTCGAACACTCGCCTTGGGGGGCATTGGACTGCCCGTTGCCAAAAATTTCGCACTGAGCGATGCTGGTAAGCTTCATGAAACGACGATTCGTTCTAATCGTATTGGCATTGCTCGTGGCCATCAATGGATTGGTGGCGGTGCGATTGTTTACCGCGCACGCAGCGGAAGACGATCCTGATAACGGCTACAGCCAGATTGCGGTCTTCGCCAAAGCATTGCAATTGCTCCGGCAGGATTACGTCGATGATAGTAAGACGAGCTATCATGACCTCGTTTATGCCGCGATGAAGGGCATGCTCGCCTCGCTCGATCCGCACAGCCAGTTCATGGAGCCCGACGATTTTCGTGACATGCAAGACGACACCCGCAGCCGGTTCAATGGTTTGGGCATTGAAGTATCGGGTCGGAACGGGGTGCTGACGGTTGTCACACCCATGGAAGATACGCCCGCCGCCAAAGCGGGAATTTTGGCGGGCGACCAGATTTTGAAAATTAACGGTACGCCCACTGACCGGCTGGAGTTGCAGCAGGCGGTAAATTTGTTGCGCGGTAAACCCGGGCAAAAAGCGACCCTAACGATTCTTAGACCGGCGACGAAGGAGATCAAAGATTACGTCTTGGAACGAGCGGAAGTAAAGGTGCAGAGTGTGAAGAATGCGCATCTCATCGATCCGGAGCTGACCGGACCCTTCAAGGTCGGTTACGTCAGGATCGTGCAGTTCAACGAGCCAACCGCTGAGGAGCTGGCCAGGGCGCTCGACGATTTGCAGAAACGCGGAATGCAGGCGCTGATTCTGGATTTGCGAAATAATCCCGGCGGCCTGCTCAACAGCGCAGTCGACGTCTGCGCACAATTCCTTCCGCCGAACACGACGGTCGTTTCAACCCAGGGGCGCGCTGCATCCCAGGAGCGCGAGTATGCCACTTCCGTCACGGCGAAGGAGCGGCCGCATTTTCCGCTCGCCGTTTTGGTGAATGAAGGCAGCGCCAGTGGCGCGGAAATCGTCTCGGGTGCGCTCAAGGATTTGAAACGCGCCGTTCTCGTAGGCGAAACGACCTTCGGAAAAGGATCAGTGCAAAACGTTTTACAACTCCCCGATGGTTCAGCGCTGCGCTTCACCACGGCGAAATATTACACGCCGGGAAAACAAGTAATTCATGGCAATGGCGTGACACCAAACATTTCAGTCCCCATGACGGCTGACCAGGAACGCGCCCTCTTTGTTGCGCGCAACAGCGACGCAAAAATGGAAGATGAGAAAACGATCGTTCGCTCGCGGGATCCGCAACTACTGCGCGCGATCGACGCAATCAAAGGCGGAATGATTTACGCGCAGGAAACAGCGACAAAGAGCGAAGCGAAGGAGTAGATACTGGAACCCGGTCATCCCGAGCGAAAGTCGAGGGATCCCGAGGCGAGACCTTTAAGCTAGCTTCATCGCGTCCCTCGACTCCGCTCGGCACGACGAGAAACATGACCCTCCTCGCTATCGAAACCTCATGCGACGAAACCGCGGTAGCAATTTTGCGCAACCGTGAGCTACTGGCGAGCGAAGTAGCATCGCAAATTGCACAACACGAAAAATTCGGCGGCGTCGTGCCGGAAGTAGCCTCTCGCAATCATTTAGCACAGCTTCCACAGTTGCTGGAGCGCACTCTTGCATCAGCGAACGTTCCGATGAAGAAGATCGATGCTTTCGCTGCCACAAGCGGACCAGGCTTGGCCAGTTCGCTACTGGTGGGAAATTCGGCGGCGAAAGGTTTGGCCATTGGCGCCGGAAAGCCATTTCTCGCGATTAATCATCTGGAGGGGCATTTGTTCTCACCCTTTTTCAGGCACGATATGGCATCAAGCGCTGTCGCCAGCGGACGTTTACCTGCAAGTCGGGTGAGGACAGCGGACGCTACAGCACAACCAGACAATGCCGCGATTCCTGATCATGTCGCACTCATCGTTAGTGGCGGACATACCCTGCTGGTGAAAGTGCGCGGACTCGGTGATTACGAGATTTTGGGACGCACCGTCGATGATGCCGCCGGAGAAGCGTTCGACAAAGTGGCTAAGCTAGTGGGCCTGGGCTATCCCGGCGGTCCCGAAGTCGAAACGCGCGCAAAGAACGGCAACCCGAAAAGATTCGATCTGCCTCGCAGCATGCTCAATTCGGGAGATCTGAACTTTAGTTTTAGCGGATTGAAAACAGCGGTGCGGTATTTGTTACCCAAGGTCGTCATCCCGAGCGCAGCCGAGGGAGCCCGGCGCCAGAGCTTTAAGGTAACTTCAACGGGATCCCTCGACGTTGTTCGGGATGACGGCATTGTGAACGACCTTTGCGCATCCTTTCAACAAGCAGTCATCGATGTCCTGCGGCAGAAAAGTTTACGCGCACTGCAACAAGCGAAATCGCGCGTCTTGACCTTGAGCGGCGGCGTTAGTTGCAATCGCGCATTGCGCCAAGAACTACGCGCGACGTGTGATCAAAACGGAATCGAATTTCTTGTCGCTGAGCCATGGTTGTGCACCGACAACGCGGCCATGATAGCGTTCGCGGCAATGCTGCGATTGCAGAGTGGAATCACTTCAGGTCTGGAAGAAGAAATAGATCCCCACCTCGCGCTGGCGTGAGCGACTGCAGGCTGCCGGGTAGCGGACGCGTCTCGCATGTTGGTTTCGGCGTTACGCCGAAACGATCTTTTTTGAAACGCACAGTCCAGACGGTATTTACGCGTTTCGGAAAGTCCGCGATGACGGGGCGTCATCGCCAACACGCGAAACGCGTGCGCTACCCGGAATCAGTACTCGCGAGCAAGGAGATAATTCGCTAACTCGCGCAAGGGCTCAGCTTCAAGACCGAAATTTTTGAGCGCGCCTTGCGCAGCATTAGTCAGCCGCCGTGCTTCGGCACGCGATGCGTCCAATCCGATCACTGCCGGATACGTCGCCTTTTGGGCAGCGACATCTTTGCCAGCGCTTTTACCGAGCTTCTCAGTTGTTTGGGTAACATCGAGAATGTCGTCGATCACCTGGAAGGCCAGTCCAAGGGAATGTCCAAACCTCGTTAGCGCGCGCAATTTTGTCGCATCCGCATTTGCGCTGATCGCGCCGAGACGAATCGAGGTGGTAATCATGGCCGCGGTTTTGTTTTCGTGAATGTAACGCAGTTCATCACGCGAAACCTTTTTGCCCTCCGCTTCGAGATCAGCCACCTGGCCGGCAATCAGTTTGCGGCTGCCGGCTGCGACCGCGATCTCACGCAGAACCTCTGTCATGGAATAACGCCGCGCTGGTCTGGCGTGCGCGGCAATTTCAAACGCGACTGTTAGCAAGGCGTCGCCGGCAAGCACGGCAATGCCGTCGCCAAAGACTTTGTGGCAGGTGGCGCGGCCACGACGGAAATCGTCGTTGTCCATGCTCGGCAGATCGTCGTGGACCAGCGAATAGGTATGGATGCACTCCATGGCGCACGCGAGCGGCATCGCCGCAGCGACTTTTCCCTTGCAGCCTTCGGCGGCGGCGAGACAAAGAATCGGGCGCAATCTTTTGCCGCCGGCGAACAGTGAATAGCGCATCGCTTTGTGGATCGTAGACGGCGGGACGGTTTCTTTCGGCAGAAAACGATCGAGGGCGCGATCGATCATCTTTTGTCTGGATTTCAGGTAGCCGCTCAGGTCCACGATACTGGATGCTGAATGCTGGATGCTCGATCCTCAACGGGAAAATTTGTGGTGCACCATCGTCATCCCGAGCCAAGTCGAGGGATCCCGCCATGAAGCCTTTAAGATAACGCAACGGAATCCCTCGACTCGGCTCGGGATGACGGAGGGTGGCAGGCACGCGCCAATAGCAAAGAATAGTCCTAAGATTTGAGCAGCTAGGGGGTTAAACTCCTAACCAAATCGCCGGACGGTGACGCGACGGCGGAACGGATGCAGATGTTGCTGCGACGATTTGAGCTTCCGCTTTTGCAATTCGCGACACGCATCACCGGCGACCGGAACGAGCGCGTGATGTGGTGCAAGAACTTTTGTGAAATTCCAGAACAACGGCGCCTTTCATAATCCGCAACCTGCGACCTGGCTCTTTACCGTCTGCCTGTCTGCGGGTGCAGTATGTCGATGAGGAGTTAATCGAGGCGCGTTTGCCGCGGCGGTCCGGAATTCGGCATGCTATTACGCGATTCCGAATTCAAGGGCAGTTTTGGCGCCGTAATGGAATGGGCAGAGGAAGGCAAAGGCCTAGATACAAATGGTTACCGCGCCGAATTTCTTGAATTGGTGCGTAACGCTGAAGCATTGCGAAAGGGTTGAGGCGATCGGATGCTCCCCTCGGCAGTCTGGAGACAGCCGTTCCTTAATCGATAAGACTTGTAACTACCGTGCGTCATCGGCGGGAGGTTCCAGCGCCTGTGTGCCGCCAGTGACGGCGGCAGCTACATCTTACAGGTTCTCCGCCGTCTCGGTCCCCGCTGCCGGTTTCACCCGCATGGCAAGGAATGCGCCGAATAGCAGGATGGCGGCGCTCGACATCTGCGCCATGGTCAGCCGCTCGTGAAAAATCCAGGAGGAGAGCAGGACGGCACCAAGCGGACAGAGGAGCTGCAAGGTTTGGGCGAGAGCGACGCCAATTTCCTGAATGGCTATATAATAAAGGACGTGCGCCACGGTGATACAGGTAACCGCGGACATGACGAGAATGAGATTACCGACCAGCTAACGTGAACGGGTGTGGCAATCTTTCCAAAAGCGCATGTCAGTGGAAAAAGAAATATCGAGGTGATGAGGCTAACGAGGCCAAAGCTGCGGATGGAACCGAGTTTGGCCGATGGACGTTTGACAAGCACGGCGTAAAGGGCCCAACAGGTGGTAGCGACAAAAGCAACCAGACACCCGCGAACGGCAACGTGACCCGTGTTCGTTCCCGGTTGAAACCACAAAACGCCGGCTGCCCCGGATAACCCAAATAATGTGCCCAGCTGAAATTGCCATTGCCGAAGAATGTGCCGTTCTTCCGGAAAGAATATTAGTGCGAATAACGCGGTGACGATGACGGAAGAGCGGATAAAAAATCGCATAAACCGCCGGACCGATATAACCGAGCACGACGGTCTGGCTGATTTGATGGACGACGTTCGGAAGCGAAGCGAGAAGGCAGAGGCCAAACGCCCCGAGCTCGAGCCGGGGTCGGCCGCGTTTGATACGAAAGACGACTAATGGCGCGATGGCGAGGCAGGCAACACTGTAGCGGTAGAAGTTCTGCGCCCAAACATCGTAGTAGCGCAGCAGATAAAACTGAAAGAGCGAGGGAAGCGACCAAATACCAACGGTAGCGAAAAGAGCCAGATATCCGCGCGAAATCCCGGACCGATCACGACGCGGCGAAACTGAACGGGCTAAAGATAAAATTTCCACAGCCTTGGATTTTACTGGCTAGGCGGGCTTTATCGCGCAATAAGATAGCTGCTGGAGGAGAACGCCATGACCATTTCAAAATATCTACTGATCGCAGCAATTGCCTTTGGGCTGACCATTCGACAAGGGGAAGCGAAAGAGACGGGGGACGCGAGTAGCAATCACAACAACAAGGGAGTCGAACTGGCGCAGGAACATAAATACGACGAGGCCATGAAGGAGTTTAACCTAGCGATTCAGGCCAATCCCAAAAACCCAAAAGCCTACATAAACCG
>JBKPQI010000248.1:0-19509 GCA_046733975.1 Verrucomicrobiota bacterium | reverse complement strand
AGATTTCCAACGTATAACTTGGTACCCATTTGAGTTTATTCTGGAAAACGCGGCCAGGTCACTGTTCCCGGTTATCGGATTTCAAACTGCCACTGAATAAACTCAACTGACAATTCACCAACTGCCCGAGCGCTGTTTTCTCAATCGCCTTAGTAGGAGCTTTTCTACTGAAACGCAACAACAAAGAAAGAAGTTTCGCCCTTGTAAATACCATAATGAACCCGAGTAATCCAAATCGGCATCGCGTCGCCATCGTCGCTGGCGGCGTGGTCAGTCCGCTTGGATTCGGGTTCGCCGAAACCCTCGCGTCACTCCGACAGGGGCGTGATTGCGTCACGCCCGTGACTGCATTTCCGGTCGATAAAACGCGATGCAAAACCGCCGGGCAAATTGCTGACGAGCGATTGCTAGGACCCGCACGGTGCAACCGGCGTGAACGGCGCCTGCATCGAGCCTCTCACATGGTGATCGCCGCAATGGCCGAGCTTCTCGACAACGCACCCGCATTTTCGCCCGAAATTGCGATCGTCGGGACCACCAGCGGAGGCATGAGTTTCGGCGAGAATTTTTATCGCACTTTGGACAGCTCCGAAGGCGTTCGCGAGCGAGCCAATAACGGTTGCCCGGCAGCACTGATCGCAAATTATCCGCCGCAAAAACAAATCATCGATGCCATGGAAAAATTTGGCATCAATGTGCCGGCAGAAGTTATTGCCAACGCCTGCGCTTCCGGCACAAACGCAATTGGCCACGGGTTCAACGCTATTCGCACGGGCCGCTATCAACGTGTGCTGGCCGGCGGATACGACGCCATCTCGGAACTGGTGTTTGTCGGGTTCGATTCACTCCAAGCAGCCACGCCGGAAAAATGCCGACCCTTTGACTCGAATCGCTCCGGAATGGTGCTCGGAGAAGGGGCGGCCCTGCTCGCGCTCGAGGAATTCGAATCCGCGCGCAACCGCGGTGCACAAATTCTTGGCGAAGTAATCGGCTACGGAATCTCCACCGACAATCATCACCTGACGCAGCCGAATCCGGACGGCAGCGGGCCGCGTCGCGCCATGGAGCAGGCCATGACTCAGGCAGGGTTGGCACCCCACCAAGTCGGTTACGTTAATGCGCACGGTACTGCTACCATTCTCAACGACTCGGCCGAAGGAAAAGCGATCGCGGAATTATTTGGCGATGTCCCGGTGAGCTCGACCAAGAGCATGATGGGCCATTCCCTCGGAGCGGCGGGTGCGATCGAAGCGATGGTGGCGCTGCTTGCGCTGCAGCACCAATTCCTTCCGCCGAACATTAATTTTCGCGAATCCGACTTACCGCTCAATGTTGTGGGGAACCAGGCGCGTGATGCTCAATTTGATTGCGCGGTTTCAAATTCGTTCGGGTTCGGCGGAACAAACGCGACCATTGTTTTTCGAAAACCCGAGCGATGAGGTTAAGCATCGCCGGAATGAGCTGGGTGACGCCGCTCGGCAACGACATTGACAACGTTTGGGAACAGTTGCTCAGCGGCGAAACTGCGCCGGTCAAAATCCTGGAGAACGAACAAAACGGCGCGCGCTATCTGGTGCAGCGAGTTCCAGCAGACACTGCATTTCCGGCGCATCCGCGGTTGCGGCGCGCGAGCGCGATCTCACGATTCGCCGCCGCGGCTGGACTCGCAGCCCTGGTCGAAACGAAACCATCTCTCGATCGAGTCGCAGTAGTTTTCGCCATTTCCAATGGCGGGGTGATTTACACGCGACGCTTCTACTCTGAGATCGTGAAGTCGGGCGCACAAGCAGCCAGTCCTTTGCTTTTTCCGGAGACTGTTTTCAACGCGCCCGCGAGTCATCTTGCTGCGATTCTTGGAGTCACCGGCGCTTCTTACACCGTTGTCGGGGATGGCGCTGTCGGCATTCTTGGCCTGAAACTCGCGGAAGATTTGCTCGCGAGCGATGACCTTGATTTCTGTCTTGTGGTCGGCGCTGAGGAAATCGACCCACTTGTTTGTGAAGCATATCGCCAATGGCGTTTAATGAAAAATCCAGACAAACCCACAGGCCGTGGGATGATCATAAGCGAAGGCGCCGGCGCGATCCTGTTACAGCGGTCTGCAGACGCGGCCGTGTCGGCCACAACCATTGAAAAGATCGTTGCGGGCAAAAATTTCTTTCGTCGTTCTGACGCTGCAGGGCAACTCGAGATGGTGGTGTCGTGTCTCGAGAACCATTTTGGATTGGGCATTGGCAGCGCCAACGGTACCTTCATTGATCGAGCCGAACGCGCGGCAATCGGCAGTGAAATCCCCTCGTACTCACCAAAATTTGCGCTCGGTGAAAGCGTGGGCGCGTCAATTTTCTGGCAGGTGATCGCCGCCGCGCAAGCGCTGAAGACAGGAATGCTGCCCGGCATGGCTAAACTGTCTGCGACTTCGCGGGCCCTCGTGTTGGGTTGTGGCCTCAATCAGCAGACCGGCGGATTGATATTGCAGTTGTCAGGGAACGGCTGTTTCTAACTGCCGACCTGCGTTGGCGGCGCCTTCCGCCACCGACTTACTTTAGACGGCAGGTCCGAGCCAGACTGGCCTAGGAAACAGCCAGTCGTTGGGATCTGTCGTGCTGAACTGCTATGACGACATATCGGGCGATGTCCGACGCTGCAAAGAGAGGCGGCAAAGCGACCAAACCGACCTTTTGGCCTTTGCAACACTTTCTCTGTGCGATACCTTGCGGACGCGTCATGCGAGCGCGGGCAGCGATCCTTTTTTTACTTCTTTTCACTGCTGCCCTCGGCAGCGCCGTCGATATCGAAACGCCGAAAAATCAACCGGTGGAGATCACCTCCAGCGGCGAAACGCATTACGAAAACGGTGTCGCCATCGCTCACGACAACGTCGCCATTCACGTGGGTGACACCGACATTTACGCTGATTCGGCCCAGTACGATTCGCAACGGCACGAGATCTCCGCGCAAGGACACGTCCGCATTTATCGCGCCGATAAAATGTTCATCTGCGAGCACGGGACGTACAATCTTGATACCAAGGAAGTCCACGCGGAAACCGTTCGTTCTTCGTCAGACCCGTACTTCATGAGTGGCGAAACATTTGTGAATTTTTCCGATGGCCATTCTGTGGTCGAGAACGGCGACTTCACCACCGATGATTCGTCAGACCGCTCCGATTTTCATTTTCACGCACACAAGGTGCGGATTTACGAGAATGATCGGGTTGTTTTTCAGAATGTGACCTTTTACATCGGCAAGGTCCCGGTTTTCTGGTGGCCGTATCTCTACCAGTCGTTAAACGATGCTTTTAGTTTCAGCATCTCGCCCGCTTATCTTAGCTCGTGGGGCCCGTCGCTCCTAAGCCAGATCACGTTTCCAATTACGGACAAAATTAAAGGACGGGTGCGTTTGGATTATCGGGTGCGGCGGGGCGCAGCGATTGGGTTTGATTCGGAGATGAATTACGGGCCCGGTAACAAGAGTTACCTGAACCTCAGGACCTATTTCATTGACGATCAGAACCCGGAGTTAAATCAAACTTCGGTGCCGCGAGGTAACATTGGCAGCGCCCGTTATCGCGTCACCGTTGAAGACCGCACCGAATTCACGAACGACATTTATGGGATCATGGACATCACCAAACTAAGCGATGCCTTCGTGATGGAGGATTTTTACCAATCGGAATTTCGGATCAATCCCATGCCGGACAATGTGGTCGCTGTTACCAAGACCAATCCCATTTACACGCTGACAGCCATGGCACGATTTCAAGCCAATGGCTTCTTCGAACAAACCGAGCGACTGCCCGAAGTGGCCTTGGATATTCCCCGTACTCCTTTGTTCGGAACCCCGATTTTTTTCCAGGGGGAAGCCAGTGTCGCGGATCTCCACCTGAATTTTCCGACTGGTTCCCCCTTTCAGGACTATGAAACGTGGCGCGTCGACACCTACGAACAATTGTTCTTCCCGAACACTTATTTCGGATGGTTAAGCATCGTGCCACGCGTTGGTTTCCGGGCAACGTATTACGACCGGACGCGCAACCTCGCGAACACCATGTTTATCCCGGATCCTGATCCGCTCATCCCCGATTTCCTGGTGCCAAATCCGAGCAAGAATCCGGCGTTCGGATCACCACTGGTATATGGTGACTCGGAGACGCGTACTGTTGTCAATGCTGGCGTAGAAGCGTCTTTCAAACTGTCGCGGGAGTGGGAGGACGTGCAAAATCGTGCGCTCGGTCTCGACGGCCTGCGACACGTCATCCAACCATTCACTAATTTTTCATGGGTCTCCGATCCCGGGAATCCGGCGGAATTTTTGCAGTTCGATCGGATCGAGCCGTCAACCAAATTACGACCGATCGATTTCCCGGAGTTCACCTCCATCGATTCGATCGATCAGTGGACCATCTGGCGACTCGGTGTGCGCAATCGACTGGAGACGCGACGCGACGACAGCAATATTACCTGGCTCGAGCTCGAGACCTATTTCGATGTCAATTTCAATAATTCGTACGATCGCACTCCCTACTCGAACCTTTTCAACAAGATTCGTTTTACTCCGTTGCCGTGGGCATCGTTCTCGGTGGATTCGCAGGTTCCCGCATTTGATAAAGGCTTCACTGAAATCAATACCAGTGTGACAGTCCAGCCGGTCTCGAACCTGCAGCTGAACTTCGGCCATCGGTTTTTGAATGATAATCCGTTCTTCCTCAACAGCAGTCTCTTCACATTCGGCGGGTATTATCGGATTAACGACAATTGGGGCATCGCGGTGCAGGAGCAATACGAGGCGACCACCGGCCTTCTGGAACAACAGCGTTACGCCGTTTACCGCGATCTCTCCAGCTGGGTGGCTTCGCTCGGAGCGATCGTGCGCAACAATAACGGCGTAAACGAATATGGTGTGCTCCTCACCTTCACCTTGAAAGCGTTCCCGAAATTCGGGTTCGACCTGAATTTCGATCCGGGCGGCGCCGGACAATAATTAATCGCGAAACGGCCGAATTCGGGTAGCGTTCCCGCCAATTTATTTAGAAGACTGTTGAAAGACACGCCTTTACCTCAAATGTCCCGCGGACGTACCATGGCCTCACTGCCGCTTGTGCAGGCGCCGCTCCTAACGAGAGAGTATGCCGTAAACACTGTAGCGGCGCTTATACCAAGCGCCGAATTTCAGGGTCAGGCGCTTGGCACAAGCGCCTCTACAACTCGTGGGGAGAAGGTTAACGTGTCCGAAGATCTTCTCGGATAACTTCACATGCATTTATCGATAATTGGTTCAGGGTACGTCGGTCTTGTGACAGGCGCCTGCTTTGCCGAGGTCGGCCACAACGTTATCTGCGTCGACAATGATACGAGGAAGGTCGAAACGCTGCGCGCAGGTCGCGTCCCCATCTATGAGCCCGGCCTGGAAGAATTGATTCATCGCAATGTGGCCGCGCACCGACTTCGCTTTACAGAAAGTATCAAGGAAGGGGTGGATAACTCGCAGATTGTTTTCATCGCTGTGCCTACGCCGCCGCATGCCGATGGCAGCGTCGATTTAAGCTTCATCGAAAAGGTCGCGCGCGAAATCGCTGGGGTCCTGACCGATTACCGCGTCGTCGTCGATAAAAGCACAGTGCCGGTGAAGACGGGGGAAAAGGTGGCCGAATCGATCAAGCGTTACAACCGTCACGGGGCGAAATTCGATGTCGTCAGCAATCCGGAATTCCTCCGCGAAGGCTGCGCCGTCCACGACTTGATGCATCCCGACCGGATTGTGATCGGCGCGCAAAGCGAACACGCGGCCGATTTGATGAAAAAGGTTTACGAGCCCTTCATGGCGCCCATTCTTGTCACCGATATCAACAGTGCGGAGTTGATAAAACACGCGGCCAACTCCTTCTTGGCCCTGAAGATTTCCTATATCAATGCGGTTTCCGCCATTTGCGAAGCCAGCGGTGCCGACGTCGAGAAAGTGGCAGACGGCATCGGGATGGATCGGCGGATTGGTCGGAATTTTCTGAACGCCGGCATCGGTTACGGCGGATCGTGCTTCCCGAAGGACATTGCGGCTTTCATCACCATCAGCGAACAGCTCGGTGTTCCTTTCTCGCTGTTGAAGGAAGTGCAGCAAATTAACACCGCGCAAAAGGACCGTTTTCTCAAGTCAATCCGCGACACTCTTTGGGTTCTGCGCGAGAAAAAGATAGCCGTTTGGGGACTAACATTTAAACCGGACACGGACGACATCCGTTCTTCGGTTGCGATTGATCTGGTGGCCGACATGCTGAGGGAGGGTGCGCAGGTTTCAGTTTATGATCCCAAGGGGATGGAGCGGGCTCGCGAAATACCCGAAATCAAGGCCGCGCGATTTTGCAATACTGCTCTTGAAGCTGTCAAAGGGGCCGAGGCGCTCGTTATTGCGACCGAGTGGGACGAATTCGCCAATGTTGATCTCGGCGTCGTGAAAGAAAACATGACGACACCGATTGTTTTCGACGGCCGCAATTTGTTCGATCCGCCGACGATGGCAAAGATGGGCTTCCGATATCATTCCATCGGGCGGAACCCGGTTACGCCGGGCTAAGAGCGTTGTCATCCTGAGCGAATCGAAGGGTCTCGCCTATCGTGCTAAGGGCACGAACACTTATTAGGTGATCATTGGACTGTTGGTGAGGTCCCTCGTTTGCGCTCGGGATGACAGAGGGTAGTGGCCTGGCCACGCAACAAGTTGCATGCGTCGCGGGCAATGGAATCATAGGCATCTATGCACGATGCCCGCTTCGATAAGCTTGCCGATATCCTGACTGGTTATTCGACCGAGTTAAAACGCAACGAGAAGGTCTTGATCGAGGCATTTGACGCGCCTGACGAAATGGTGATTGCGTTAGTGCGGGCGGCGCGAAAAAGAGGCGCAATCCCGTTCGTTCAATCGCAACGAGCGAGAATCAGCCGTGAGCTTGCGCTTCATGCCACTGAGCGCCAGCTGACCCTGCTGGCACGTCATGAACTGGCGCGAATGAAACAGATGGACGCGTATATCGCGTTGCGCGGCAGTCACAATATCACCGAGCAGGCGGATGTTCCGACAGACAAAATGAAACTGGCCGCAAGAAAGATGCGATCCGTCCAGGACCAGCGCGTGGAAAAAACAAAATGGGTAGTGTTGCGGTGGCCCACGCCAGCGATGGCTCAGCTGGCGAACATGAGTACAGAGGCTTTCGAAGATTTCTTCTTCGAGGTCTGCACGCTGGATTACCGCAAACTTCAACCCGGCATGAACACGCTGAAAAAAATCATGGAACGCACCGATAAAGTGAAGATCACCGGTCCTGGTACCGACTTGCGCTTTAGCATCAAACAAATTCCGGCGGTGATTTGTGGCGGTGATCGCAATATTCCCGACGGCGAAGTCTTCACTGCTCCGGTCCGTGATTCCGTTAACGGTGTAGTTAGCTTCAACGCTCCGACAATCTATCAAGGCACAAGCTTCGATAATATCCGGCTGGAGTTCGAGAAGGGAAAAGTTGTGAAAGCGACGAGCAACCAAACCAAAAAATTGAACGACATCCTCGACGCAGACACCGGCGCCCGTTACGTCGGCGAGTTCTCGCTTGGCTTTAATCCGCACATCCTCCATCCAATGCGCGACATTTTATTTGACGAAAAAATTGCCGGCTCGTTCCACTTCACGCCGGGTCAGGCTTATGAGACGGCGGACAACGGCAACCGCAGCCAGGTGCACTGGGATATGGTCAGTATTCAGCGCCGCGAGTATGGCGGCGGCGAGGTTTATTTCGATAACAAGCTGATCCGCAAAGACGGTGAGTTCGTCACGCCGGCGCTGAAGTCACTGAACCGGGGTAACCTGCTGAAGCGGAAATAGAGCGGTAGCGCGAGGGAACCCTTAGTAGGGGCGATTGACCTCATTCGCCGGAGCGGTTCGGTGAACCACCTACCTGCAATTCGCAGGTCAAGCGACCTATCAGCGTTTTGCGGCCGCGGGGTTCAATTGCAGCAGCGCAATCTCACCGTTACTAGCCATCTGCACATTGGTGATCTCGAACATGGGCGCGTTTTCGACTGACGTCGCCACGGCACCAGGCAGTTGCACGGCCACCGTCTTCGAACTCGCATTTAGCAAGATGGCGGCGATTTCGAATGTGGGAGAGAATTCCACGGTCGTAATGTGGAAGGCAGCGGTGAGATGCACCGAAGCCTGCGTTTGGTGTGTCGGCGTCAATTGCAGCGGAGCGGCTTCAAACCCCGTCACCAATTGCAGACCGGATATGTTGAACGAAGGCGTGGCCAGAGTCGCCGGCTTTTGCTGTTGCGATGGGACGAGGCGCATCTGGCCGAGACTGCCTTGCGCACCCTGAATCTTCGAGATCTCAAAGTTGACCTGCAAATTCATCGGCGCCTCTTGCTGCGCCGACGAAGCGAGGCGCATGGTGACCACCTTTGAGATTGGCCGCAGCTGCAGCGCACCCATTTTGAAGGTCGGCGTCAATTGCATGGAAGCGACTTCGCACGAGAGCGTGATTTGAACAGCCGTATGCATGCCGCCAGCGGCTGCTTGAGGCGCGGGCGCGGTGTGCGCGGGCTGCGTCGGACCTCCCGAGTTTCGGATCACGGGAGCCGTTGGAGTCTGAAGTGTTTCAGGCATGGTTTCGATTGTTGTTGGTTGTGAAGGTAAATCCTCTACTTCGGGTGTTACCGGGATTTTCGGCGCCTCCGGTAATGTGCTGATACCAGCTATGGCACGGCTAACACCAGCGATTTCGGCGACCGCGGCAACTGGCGGCTCTTCCACCGGTGCAATCTCAATCGGGTCTTGCGCGGCAACGACGGTTTGATATGGAACCGGTTGGCCCTGCTCGATCGGTTCCGGCTCTGGCGACCACTGTTGTTCCTCCATCTCGGCCGGGAAAGCAGCCTCCGGTGCTGCGGCTTCAAAGGGTTCGGTTTCCAAAACGCGCGCTTCTTCTTCGATCGGACCGGACACTGCCTCGGCTGGTTCAGACACCGCCTCGACCGGCTCAGAGACTACGGCATCGATCGGTTCCGAGATCGTGGCCTCAACCGGCTGCGATACTTTCTCAACTGAGTCTGAGACCGCTTGAACCGGTTCCGATACCATCTCAACCGGCTCGGACACCATCTCAACTGGCTGGGATACTGCGTCGACTGGTTCGCAGGCTGAATCGATTGTCTCATCAGGTTGTATCTCTTCGACGGCCGTCGTCATCGCTGCCAATGGCTCAGTCTCGGGTTCAGACTCGGGTGCTGGCGCAACCGGCTCGCTCACCTCTTCGACGAAAATGGACGGAGCGACCGCAAATTCAGACATGACTTCGGACTTACCATTCGTGGGCACCTGTTCGATGACCACGGATGACTCTTCGAAGTCCAGGCCGGCGGGTTCGGCGCTGCGAGCGCTGGCCGGGACTGTCTCCGGTTCAGTCGGTGGAACAATCGCAGGCTCGAGCACGCGTTTCGCAACTGGGGTGACTGCACGCCTCAACGCGGGCTCCGATGCCTTCAACTGAACCGACACCTGGCGCGGGCCCCCGACGAAACGTTTTGCCGTTTGCAACTGAGGAGTCTCTTCCGTCGTTGTTTCGTCGTCGTGCAGCATCGGACCGGTAACCGTCGCTGGCCGATGACCGATTTGTGCACTTCCAATTCGGCGCCGAACCTCCATCACGACTACCGCAATGAGTAGTAAGATTCCGCTGACGCCTAGTAGCCACACAACCAACGGCCGCTGACCGGTGGCGGAGCTCAGTCGTTCGCTCAAGGACGGCACCGGCGTAAATCGGCTGACTTTTTCCGGCGCCAAAGTGCTCGCAGGTGTCGCACTGCTCGCCATGTTTTCACCCGCAGTGGCGGATTGATTGACAACAGGAAGCTCAGGTAAAGACGTCGCGGCCGCTACTTCAGATGTGGGAACCGCGCTCGGAGCAGTGGCGACGGAAGGCGCAGGCGCCGGGGTCGCAAGCACTGGTGCCGGTGTCGCAGACGCGGTTGCCAAAGCGAGAGCTGGAGCTGGTGTCGCGTTGGCGGTGGCCCCGGATTCGACAGAAATGCCTGTTGCCGCAGGTGCTGCCGGAAGATCGGCGGGCTGGGCCGGTGACACAGTCGCCTTCGGATTCGAAACGACTACATCAGCCGGCGTAGGATTCACAACCGCTTCGCTGGCCTTCGGCGCTTCAGGAGGCGGCGCTGTCGTGCCCATCGCTAACTGGGTCCCCTCCTCCGCTTTCACTTCTGCTCCGGGAATCGGGCTTGGCTCAATAGCTGGTCCGGCCGACTCGGTTCGGCCCGATGCGACCGCAGCCGCACCTGGCGTTGGCGACGAGATCGCCGCCGCACTCTTCAGCCATCCCAAATCATAAAATCCTCCTGCGTAGAGGTCGTTCGATGCCAGCGGATAAATTTTTCGCGCCGATGCGATCCAATCGTTCGCTTTTTCCGCGTGATTGTGTTGGAACTCCCACGCCGCCTGCGAGTAATAGAGCGCCGGGGTATCGCCGTTAAACTGGAATTGTTCCATCAGTTTCTGAGCGCGGCTGTCCTTTCCTTCCAAAAGATAAGTAAGGAAGATCTTGAAGTTGATCAGTTGCGCGGCCTGATTTTTGTCGCCACCCGGCGTTTGCTTCAACAGCGCTTGAAATCGGTCGCGGGCCTCGGCGTAATCCTTATTTCGGAACGGAACATCGGCGAGGTTGAATTGGGCTTCACGGAACTTCGGATCGGCCTTCAGCGCATCTTTGAAGAACGTTGCCGCCTCGTCGTACTTTTGCTGTTCCAGCAGAATCTCGCCGCGCAAATTCAGGATTTGCGGCTGATTTGGATCGGTTTTATCGGCTTCGGCTGCCAGCTTGGAAGCGGAACCAAAGTCGTGCTGCTCATAGGCTTGCAAGGCCTGCTCGAACTGTGACTTGGCTAAAGCTTTTGCCTTGCTGGTGCGTTCCTCGGGTGACAGCAATTGGATTGCCGGCCGCTGTTGTCCAGGTTGCTTTTGCAACCAGCCGATTTCGTAGAGTGATTCGGCGAACAGCTTGTTTAGCTGCGGCGAAAAATTCTTTTCTGCTGCCGCCATCCACTTCTTGCCGTCTGAAATATTCTGCTTCTGCAACGAAATCGCTGTATTAGCGTAATGCACTGCCGGCGTGTCCGGCGACAATTCGAATTTCGCCAGAATCGAATCGACCATGGTGTCGTTTCCTTCCAACAGATAAGTCAGCAAAATCTTGTACTGAATCAGCTGCGTGGCCTCACCCTGCAGCTCCGCCGCATTCGTCGTGAGCAAATCCTGAAAACGCTTCCGCGCTTCCGCCCAATCTTTCTTTAGGAATGGAATCTCGGCGAGGTTGAAACGTGCATTCCAAAATTTCGGATCAATGCTGTTTGCTTCCGACAACGCCGCCTCGGCTTTGTCGTAGATGTGCTGACGCATGTAGACGACGCCACGCAAATTTTGCGAGGCCGCCAAATCCGGTTTTCGTGCGTCAATCGCATCCAATTCCTTTAACGCCTGCTCATAGTTGGCAGCGTCAAACGCGCGATACGCTCTGTCGTACATGGCTTCGAGTTCCGAATTCGAAGGCGCGACATCGTTCGCGGCGACAGTCCCAAAAACGAGCAATGAAATCGCAGCAAGTTTTTCAATTTTCATGCCGGGAAAGATAGAACAGTTAGCAGCAGAATCTGACAAGTTAATTTTCTACCGCGTGGGCCGGAGTATCGCATAAAAAATCGGCAGGGCGAATGTTATTGCTGAGCGCAAGATGTTTGCCGGTCACGGAGGCACGTTCATGCAACCGACCAGTCGCAACCCTTCCAGCGTGAGATTTTCGTGCACAATATCCACTTCGGGCAGTTTGCGCGCGATCAGTTGCGCATAACCGCCGGTCGCAACAACTCGCACCTGTCCGCGCCAGATTTTCTCGGCGATGATCCTTTGCAGAATTTCGCGCACCAGCCCGCGATAACCAAAAACCGCGCCCGCGAGCATAGCCTGCTGGGTGGATTTCCCAACCGCGCTGCGTGGTTCGCGCAGAGAAATCCGTGGCAGTAATGCCGTCCGATCATAAAGAAAACTCGTCATTGCTTCCAATCCCGGCGCGATGACGCCGCCGATGTAAGCGTTGTCTGGCGAAACGATATCGAATGTTAGGGCCGTTCCGAAATCGATCACAATCGCGGGCATTCCATAAAGCTCTGCTACTGCTACGGCGTTGGCGAGACGATCAGCGCCGATCGATCCCGGATTCGGATAATCGATGCGCACGTTTAATCGCGTCTTCGCGTTCAGCCAAACAATCCTGCGCCCGCGCGCGGCGCGTGTGATGTCGCGGTTTTTTTTCGGCACCACCGAGGAAACGACAACCGTCTGTGCGTCTCGCCGGTGGAGAGTCTTCGCGATCTTCGCCGCGCCTAAAAGTGGAGTGGGAATTTTCGAGATGCGTTCAATTCGGGATCGTGAGGCAAATGCGATTTTCGTGAAAGAATTGCTGATGTCGATGAGGAGAAAGGCCGCGGGGGCGCGCCGCTTGCGACCGCTGAGCGCTGCGCGTAGCCTCGCCTTGTGCTTGTTCATCGCCCTCGCCGTTTACGCCGCACTCCGGCGATTCGCAATCTCATTCGCGAAACAAATCTACATCGGCACGATTTCGTCCTGCCACTTTTCGTAAGCGAGAAAATCGAGTCAGCGAACGCGATTCCGACGATGCCGGGGATTTCCCAATATCCCGGCAAAGAGATCGCCGAGGTTGCGCGACGCGTGCACGAATCGGGGCTGCAAGCCATCATCCTGTTTGGCATTCCGAAATCGAAGGACGAACAGGCCAGCGGGGCTTACGCCGAACATGGTGTCATCCAAAATGCAGTCCGGCAGATAAAACAACAGGCGCCCGAGTTGACGGTGATCACCGATGTTTGCCTTTGCGAATATACAAGTCACGGCCATTGCGGGGTCACTCGGGGCGACGGTGAGCACTTTCATGTTTTAAATGATGAAAGCGTGGAACTGATCGCGAAGAGCGCGGTATCACATGCCGCCGCCGGAGCGGACATGGTCGCACCGAGCGATATGATGGATGGCCGAATCGGCGCGGTTCGCACTGCGCTCGACCAGGCTGGTTTCGATCAAACCGGGATCATGAGTTACGCGGCCAAATTCGCGTCGGTATTTTATGGGCCGTTTCGTGATGCCGCCGAAAGTCCGCCGCAGTTTGGCGATCGTCGTTCCTATCAAATGGATCCGGCAAATGCGGACGAGGCATTGCGTGAAGTCGAGCTCGATCTTGCCGAAGGGGCGGACATTGTGCTGGTGAAACCGGCGCTGCCTTACTTGGATATTCTGTGGCGGGTACGTGAAACGTTTGGCCACCCGACGGCTGTCTATCATGTCAGCGGCGAGTTTGCCATGGTTAAAGCGGCTGTACGTGACGGTGTGATGGATGAACGCGCCGCTGTTTTGGAGATCATGACATCGCTCAAACGCGCGGGCGCCGATTTCATCATTACGTATTGGGCGCTGGAACTGATGCAATGGCTGAAGGATTGACGAACAGTGTGGCTGCCGATACGAGCGGAACTGCCGTTGCTGTAGGTGCCATCAGCACCGGTGGCAGAAATCATTCACCAAACTCCGAGTCTGCCGCTGAGGACCCACTTGACGCGGGCAACTACAACCACGCGCCTGCACGTGCAGAACGTGCCGCTGACGACAGCGGCAGCTACAACGCCCTCCGAGGGCTACATCAGAAACGCGGCGAGACCGCTGCCCACACCCAGCTCAAGCGCCTAGCTTTGATTTGGGCACAGGCGCGAGGCTACTCGGCCTGTGCACTGGAAGTAAGCCTGCCGCGATGCCGATTCCGCGCCGACGTCGCCGCTTACCGGCCTAACGGCAAAGAGATTGGGAGCACGGCCGTTTTCGAATGCAAACAGGCTTTTCCCGATCTGCGCCGCGACAACCGGTGCAGCGACGTCACCGCCCGGCAGTTGGAGAAACTATTTCGGCGGCGCGAGGTTCTGGAAAAGAATTTGCGGGTCCACTACCCGGCCTTGCGCATTCCCGATTCGCTTTTCTCCGACTTCGATCCATACAATTTTGCCGCCATCAACCATCGCGGCTATACGCGTCTGCTCCGGCAGCTCGGTGCCCTGCAAAACCGGCTGTTCGATTGCACCAAATTCGAGCGTCTTGTTCGTTATCGCTGCGCCAATGTCTTCTTTTTGGTCTTGCCGGACCGATTGTTCAAAGAACCGGAAATCCCGTTTGGCTGGGGTGCGCTGGTCGAGCGTGATGGCGAACTGGTCCTGGCGCGCAAACCGCTCTGGAATGAAGTCACGCCGGTTAATCGCCTAAAGTTGCTCGAACGAATCGCCGGCGCACGCACCCGGGTGATCAATAAGCAATCGGGAATTACATTCGAAGACGTGTCCGAAGCGGGAAGCCGATTGTCTGCATGAGCATACAGCGGTTAGACTTTGGGACACGACCGCGCGTGTCCCTCCAAATGATGAAGTGCCGCTGCCGGACCTCGCTGTCGGCGCCCGAACTTGGGCAATTCAGCTCTTTGTCTTCCGCACGAGCAAATTGCGTCCCGTCATTTCCTTCGGTTGGGGCAAGCCGAGCAAAAAGAGCAGAGTCGGCGCAATGTCCGCCAGGATTCCATCATGGCAGGAAAAATCTGCGGCGTCTTTCGCGACATACATGACGTGGACGAGGTTCGTGGTATGCGCGGTGTTAGGTGAGCCGTCCGGATTCCGCATCAACTCACAATTACCGTGGTCGGCCGTGATCAGGCATTTGCCGTTCAACTCAAGTAATTGAGGGATGATCCGAGCTACGCAGGCATCAACAGTCTCGACCGCTTTGATCCCAGCTTCCACCACACCGGTATGTCCAACCATGTCGGGGTTGGCAAAATTCAAAATAATCAGGTCATAATTGGCCATTCGCGCGCAAACTTCGTCCGTCACCAACACCGCGCTCATCTCAGGCTGCAAATCATAAGTGGCGACCTTCGGCGAAGGTATAATCTTGCGGTCCTCCCCTGGAAACGCGCGCTCGACTCCGCCGTTAAAAAAATAAGTGACGTGGGGATATTTTTCGGTTTCGGCAATCCGTAGCTGATTTTTGCCTGCGGCGCTGATGACTTCACTGAGGATGTGCACGAGATTTTCCGGCGCGAAAATGTAGGGCGACGGGTAAGTCATGTCGTATTGAGTCAGGCTGACGAAATAGACGTGCGGCCACTTTCCCCGATCGAATGCATTCAAATTCTCCAGTAAAAATGCCTGCGAAAGCTGGCGCGCACGGTCCGCCCGAAAATTAAAAAACAAAACCACATCGTCATCGCGCACTCGTTCCTCATCGGGGTGCGAAATGATGAGCGGAGGCATGAATTCATCGGTCTTGCCTTCTTTGTATTTTGCCGCCACTGCCGCGGCCGCCGAGCCGTTTACCTTTTCACCCTGTCCGTGAACGATTGCGTCCCACGCTTTTTTTGTCCGGTCCCAGCGACGATCGCGATCCATGGCAAAGTAGCGGCCGACGACTGTTACGATTTCTGCGCCGCTCTTTGCCAACGCGTCCTCGCATTCGCGTAAAATTGCAGCGCCGCCGGTGGGCGACGCGTCTCTTCCATCCGTAAACGCATGAACAAAAATCTCCTTTACTCCTGCCACATGCGCCGCTTCCGCCAGGGCAAGAAGATGGCGAAAATGACTGTGCACGCCTCCTTCCGACACGAGGCCGAGCAGATGCAATCGATGTCCGCGCGCCCTGGCGAACGCCTCCTGAGCAACCTTGCTCTGTGCAAGTTCACCGGCCGCGAGAGCCTTGTTAATTCGGGTCAGGTCCTGATATACAATGCGACCCGCGCCAAGGTTCAGATGCCCGACTTCCGAGTTCCCCATCTGGCCCTCAGGCAAACCAACGTCCTCCCCACTCGCACTTAATGTCGCGCTCGGGTATCTGCCATAGAGCTGATCGTGAAAGGGAGTGCGCGCCAGCAATGTCGCGTCTCCATTTTCGGTGGCGTGTTCGCGGCCGCCGGGATTAATGCCCCAGCCATCGCGAATGATCAGCATGACTGGCCCACTCATCGCGCGCAATCTGCCGGCGACCCATTCTCATACAAGTGCTTTCCACAGTTGCGGGATTGACAATGCCGCTCAGGATTATTGACATCGCGCAATGAAGTGGAGGAACCAGATACTGGCCCTGATTTGTCTTCTCGTCTTTGCCGCTCTCGGCGTTCTCTACTTTCAAAACTGGGTGGTACAAAAGCCGTTTGGAATTATTTTGTTCGTCGGCGAAGGATTAACAGCGCAACGCATCGCGGCAACCCGGGTCTATATCGGCGGCGCAGATACTCATCTGGCCATGGATCGTCTGGAATTTTCGGCGCGTTTGCGCAATCACTCGACAGACTTCGCGGTGCCGGATTCCGCAGCCGCCGCTTCTGCCCTGGCCACGGGGAATCGAGTAAAAAACGGAACCGTTGCGACAGCAGAATCCGGCGCGGCGCTGCAGACAATTCTCGAGGTCGCGCACGAGGAAGGGCGCGCCACCGGCATTGTGACAGACGGCGCCCTGACCAATCCGACGGCGGCGGCGTTCTATGGACACGCCAACAACGCGAAAGCAGCGCAGCAATTCGCCAAAGCAATGATCGACCAAGGCGCGGTTGACATTGCGCTGGGTGGGGGCGCCGCCGAATTTGAAAAGGCGAAACTCGATCAGGCACATATCCGGGTCGTGCGCAATTTGCCGGAGCTGGAACAAATCACCGGATGGCAACCGGCCCGTCTGCTGGGTCTTTTTGCGGCTAACGACCTGCCGTTTACCGATGAAGTTGCAGCGAGAACCGAACAGCCTTCTCTCGCCGACATGGTGCGACGCGCGATTGAATTGCTCCAGCTGAACCGTCGCGGTTACGTCCTGGTGGTGAACGCTCATTTGATGGCGTCGGCGGCATGGCAAAATCTGGGCGAACGGACATTGCGCGAGACGGCCGAGCTGGATCGGGCGGTGAAGGTGAGCCGCGAGTACGCTGGCAAGAACAGCGCGATCGTCGTTTGCGGTGATGCGGCGATTGGTGGAATGAACGTTAACGGCTACCCCTTTCGATACGACACCGGCGTCGCAATCCTTGGCTTAAATTCAGTCGGGCAACCATGGGTGACGTGGGCGACTGGCCCAAATGGTTCGAAAGGCGGAGGAAATTTAGAATCTCCCGGTGTGCGGGATCTCTCCGCACCGGAACCGGCGGCTGTTCAGGCGCCGTCCGCGCTCAATTCGCTAGAAGACCCGATTGCGAGTGCGTCGGGTCTGGGTATGGAAAAACTCCACGGCACCATCGATAACACCAAGATTTTTCAGGTGATTCGCGACGCGCTTTGATTCGGCAATCCAGTTGATAAAAGCGCCGCAGAATATACTGCGTCCGCGCCGGTAACGACAGGAACCTAGGCTTTGGCGGTGACACGAAATCAGCTCGTACTGCCAGAGTGCAGCGATAAGGAAACGAGTCGAGTCAATCCATTGTCCCAGCAGCTCATGTCTGAGAGGCCGAGAACCCTGTGGGTTTGCGACAAATACAGGCTTTTACAGACCGGCGTATAGCGCACTTGCCGCCGGTGCTCGATATTTATGGAGGCCTGAGTAGGCGTAATACGGCACGTAAAAGTCGTCGCCGACTTCGTCCAGTATTTGAGCTGTCCAGTTGATTGTCGGATCAAGAATGTAGGTTGCAGATGCGGTGGTCCATTCCACCCACGTATGCGTGGAACGGCTGGTGGGCGTGCGTCTCCCGATGACAAGTCGCAGTCTTATGGCGCCGTGCTGTGCCATCTGCTGGTACAAGGCAACTGCTTTCCCTTTGCAATCGGCAACGGGTTCACGCGCCACCTCGGCCGGAGTTTTCCATTCCATGGAAAACCCATAGGGGATGTTGCGGAGTTCACCAATCCAGCGATCAATCAGCGGGAGGCAAAGGTCACCGTCGGCTCGGCCGGCCGCAGTTGAAAGCAGAACGGGCCTAATCCTTGTCATTTGCCGATCATAGGGCGTCGTTTTGACTGACAAAAAGATAGGATTGGCAAAACACCCGACGATCGAGAGAACGAGAAAGGCGAACGCGAGCAAGGAGGCGACGCGCTTGCTGGGAAACCGGCACAGCCGTATTGGAGCCATGATAATTATGGCCCATACGAGCACCGTCTATGCCACTATTCGTCTGCTGCGGGACGCGGGGTCGAAACAAGGAACGCGAATTCAGCACTGTCGCTGATCCTGTTCGTCGATTTGAAATCGAAGAACGTGAAACAGGTGATAGGTCGCTGAATCGCGCTTTACCGGCACGAGTCGCCAAGGTTGTTAATTCTCGACCAGACGGTAGCCTTCCCAAGAAGTGGCGAAGGAAGAAAAGCGACGTCTCGTGCTTGTCGTAGCTGTTTGTGTTTCCCTTGTCGTCCTCGTCTCGTTAGTCTTCGGGCAGACGATCCACTATAATTTCGTTAACTATGACGATTCGGTTTATGTCTATAAAAATCCGATCGTTTCCCGTGGCCTGACATGGCACGGTTTATACTTCGCTTTTACTCGAACGGTCTCCTCGAATTGGCACCCTCTTACGATCATCTCTCATATGATCGATTGCCAGTTCTTTGGTGTCAGTCCGGGCGGCCCACACTTTGTCAACGTGCTGCTGCACACTATCGCCGTGCTGCTCCTCTTTTTTGTCCTCTGGCATCTGATGGACCATCCGGGGGAGACCCGCAGGCGAAGTCGAAAACGCGTTGCCAATCGGGCCGCGAGTCCGACCGACTCTAGGGTCCGCTGTCTCAGCGGAGGGAATGATAGTATCTGGGCAAGCGCTTTTATCGCGGCGCTTTTCGCGATTCACCCACTGCGCGTCGAATCGGTTGCGTGGATCTCGGAACGTAAAGACGTACTCAGCGGGGTGTTTTTTATGCTGACGCTCGGCGCCTACGTTCGTTACGCGCGTCGGCCCACAGTCACCCGATACCTGGCAGTGTTGATCGCCTGCGCGCTTGGTCTGATGGCTAAGCCGATGCTGGTAACGGTGCCGCTCGTCCTGCTGTTACTCGATTATTGGCCGCTCAAGAGAATAAGCAGTCAGAGGCCGGCTTCCGGCTCGAAGGGCGGTATAATTCGCAGAGAAGCGAGCAATCGGTTCCTTAAGCTGCTGATCGAGAAAATCCCGCTCTTCGTTTTGGCGGCTGCGTCCTGCATCATCACTTTGACCGTCCAGGCGCGGACCATGAACCAGGTCAAAGCAGCTCCCTTCCTGGTGCGACTGGGCAACGCTTTTTTGTCTTACGCAACTTACATCTGGCAGATGTTCTGGCCGACGAAGCTCGCCGCTTTTTATCCGTACGCACCTGATCGAACCTGGCTCTTTATCGTCGGCTTAATCTTTGTGGTGGCAGTCACCGCAGCGATCATTGTTGCTCGCAGAAAATATCCATATCTGGTCAC
>JBKPQI010000247.1:0-20734 GCA_046733975.1 Verrucomicrobiota bacterium | reverse complement strand
TATAAGAGACAGGCTCGAAGCCTGTCATCCCGAGCGAAGTCGAGGATCCCGTTGAGATTACCTTTAAGCCTGCGCCACGGGATCCCTCGACTTCGCTCGGGATGACGAGTCACTACGCACTGATCCTAAGGGAAATTTGCTCGCGTACAAGTCCATTCGCAGCCCGCACAATTACGCATATATTTTTCTCAATGTCCGATAAACCCTCCAAGCTGAAAATTGCCGACCGCGAATTTACCTCGCGCCTGCTCGTCGGCACTGGGAAATTTTCCTCGAACGAAGCGATGCGCGATGCCCTCATTGCCAGCGGGACGGAGATCGTGACGGTAGCGCTGCGTCGCGCCGATCTTTCCGGCAAACACGATCCGTTCGCTAACATTCTCGACTTCGTCGATGCGAAGAAATTTTTGTTGTTGCCCAACACGAGCGGTGCGCGCGATGCCGATGATGCGGTGCGACTGGCGCGGCTCGCGGCCACCGCGGGATTGCCGACGTGGGTGAAATTGGAGATTCACCCCGACCCTCGTTATTTGCTGCCGGATCCGGTGGAGACGCTCGCCGCCGCGGAGATTCTGGTGAAGGAAGGGTTCACCGTCCTGCCTTATATCAATGCCGATCCGGTTTTGGCGAAACGATTGCAGGATGTGGGCACGGCTACGGTGATGCCGCTTGGCTCACCCATCGGCAGCAATCGTGGAATCGAAACCCGGGAGCAGATCGAAATCATCATTGAACAAGCAACTGTGCCGGTGGTGGTGGATGCCGGGTTGGGCGCGCCCAGTCAGGCGGCAGAGGCGATGGAAATGGGGGCAGATGCGGTTTTAGTCAACACTGCAATTGCCATTGCATCCGATCCGAATCGAATGGCGCGCGCCTTTAAACTGGCTGTCGAAGCGGGACGCGAAGCGCGCGAGATCGGGCTGGGGGAAAAACGCTGGAGCGCATCAGCAACCAGCCCGGTGAGCGAGTTCTTTTCGGGGAGCAACTAAAGCCGGTCCATTTAGCACGTCATCCCGAGCGCAGTCGAGGGATCCCGTGGAAGTTGGCTTAAAGGTTCCGCGGCGGGATCCCTCGACTTCGCTCGGGATGACGGGTGCTAGTGCCGTCGCGAGTTAATCGGTGATCATCCAGTCGCGCGCACTGGCATCGTTGTAGAATTCAATCTGCCTGCCACCGAGACGTGAGACCACGCGCCAGCCGTGATCGATGGCAAAACCCTCAATTTCGGCGGGAGACATCGATTCCAGGACCGCGAGCTCGGACGGATGGGTGATGAAACATTCCGGTTTGGTAGACAGAACCCGCGCGATCTTGTTTTCGACTGCGAGCAGGTTCGGGTTCATCGATGACGCTTTCTCCCTCTGGAATTAATCGGGGTTCGCAAAGGAGGTGGCGGTTTGTCTGGCCGATTTAATTTTTCCCCCAGCGTAAGATGCGCTTTCCGTGTGGGCGACGGGCCGCGGACGTTTGGCTTTTCCATAGAATCCCGAGAAAATTTACCGCGGATTTCGAGGATTTCACGGATTCAAAAAGAGATTGGTCAACTGACGAGATGACGCGTCCCCCTCCGAGTTTAGGGTGTTTAGCGGACCTGACTCTCATCCGCGACATCAGCGCAAACCGCGGTTGATCATCTTCTGCTGTCATCCGCTGGCGTACACACACCGTTTGGCTAAATTCCGCTGATGTTTTCCGAAACAATCGAATTGCGCGGGCACATCATCGATTCCCTCACTCTGACGAAAATTCTCGATCAGATTGTGTCGCGTGGCGCTTCTTTTAACACAGTCGAGTTCCGCATCGGCCAACAACGCGCTGACCACAGTTTTGCCCGGATCGAGATTACGGCTCCATCGCAGGATGTGCTCGACAGCTTGATTACGCGTCTGCGCGAGCACGGTGCGGAAGTAACGCTTCGAAAGTAACAGATGGGCGAACTGCTGCTTTGTCCGCCGGACTACTACGGCATCGAGTACGAGATCAATCCCTGGATGAGCCGCGCACGCGGCGCCGAAATCGAACTGGCCAAATCACAATGGGAAGGTTTGCGTCAGACTCTGGGCTCTCTCAATAGCAAAATCGAGCTGGTGCCACCGCAACCGAAACTGCCGGACATGGTCTTCACCGCCAACGCCGGGTTGGCAGTGGGCAAAAAGTTTATTCCGAGCAATTTTCGTTATCCGGAACGCGCGGGTGAAGCCCCTTATTTCACGCGCTGGATGGAAGAGTATGGATACGAAACCATCTGGTTACCGGAGAACTTATATTTCGAGGGCGAAGGCGATGCCTTGTTTAGCAATGAAACCCTCTTTTGCGGATACAAATTCCGCAGCGACATTCAATCGCATCGCGCCGTGGGCGAATTGCTGCGCTGTCTGGTGATCTCAGTTGAGCTGGTTGATCCGCGCTTTTATCATCTCGATACCTGTTTTTGTCCGTTGCCCGATGGAGGTGCGTTCTGGTTCCCCAATGCCTTTGACGAGTATGGCCAGCGCGCCATTCGCGCTCACGTCAACGAGCTCATCGATGTGGAGGAAGAAGAAGCCAAACATTTTTCCTGTAACGCCGTGGTTCTGGGGCGCGACATCGTTTTGCCGGAGGGCGCCCCAAATCTCGTTAAATCGCTAACGACTCGTGGATACGAATGTCACGAGTTGCCAATGTCCGAATTCATCAAGGCCGGCGGTGCCTGCAAATGCCTGACTATGTTTCTGCCGCAAAGGGAGGCGGTCTAACCTCATCGCGAGCGCCAGTCGCGTGCCGCGCCGTAGCTTTATGCGAAGGGGTGGGAGGGACGCCGTTAAGTTACCCTAAAGGTTTCGCAACGGGATCTCTTGACTGTCGCTCGGGATGACGAGTTTTGGCGCGCTTTTTCTTTAGCTCCGCTTCCACCTTCGCCAGCGGCAGGCAATTCATCACATCCTCCTTCGTCAGCCATCCCTTGCGCGCCGCGCCAATGCCAAACCACAGGTCCTGCAAACGTGCGATGCGATGGGCATCGGGATTGATCACACAACGTACTCCTTTTTGTTTCGCCAATGGCCACCAACGCCAGTCGAGATCGAGACGCTTCGGCGCAGCGTTGAGCTCGATCCACGTTCCTGTTTCCGCGGCAGCATCGAGCACGGCTGGAATGTCGATCGCGTAACCTTCGCGTTTCAGGAGCAACCGGCCCGTCGGATGCGCCAGCATGGTGACAAATGGATTCGAAATCGCGCGAATGACACGTTTGGTCATTTCCGCTTCACTGAGGTTGAAAGTGGAATGTACCGACGCGACGACGAAATCGAGTTGCGCAAGAGTCTCATCGTCAAAATCGAGCGATCCATCTCGCAGAATGTCGCACTCGATCCCGCTGAAAACGTGAATGCCGGAATTGCTCTGACCCGCGACTCTGCGGCTTCCTTTTCCCGCGAGAGAGGACACTCCTCCCCGCTTTGATCGTTCATTTAACTCGTGAATCTGCGCCCGCTGCACCTTGAGTCGCGCCGGATCCAACCCATGCGCCTGCACCGAACTGCGGCTGTGATCGGCAATACCGATGTATTCGAGACCGAGCTCGTGCGCCGCCGCGACCATTTCTTCGAGCGAATTGTGCCCGTCACTCGCGGTGGTGTGGCAATGAAACGTGCCCCGCAAATTCTCCAGTTCGATCAAACGCGGCAATTTGCCGTTCTCCGCCGCATCGAATTCGCCGCAGTTTTCGCGCAGTTCCGGCGGAATAAAATCGAGATCGAGCGCGCGATATAGTTGGGATTCGTCATTGATCGTGGGAATTTCGATCGACGCTTGCAATCGATTGCGGATGGACCTCTTCGCCGGTTTGACGGGCGATTCGGGTAAATCTCCCCTACCCGCGTTTGGCGCGCGGCCGAGGCGGTATTCGTTTAAGGTCCAGCCGCGACTGAGCGCGCGGTTTCGCATCACGATGTTGTGCTCTTTGCTGCCGGTGAAATAATTGAGCGCGAAGGGATACTCGACGTTGGTGACCACGCGGAGATCACACTGAATTCCCGACTTCAACCGCACGCTGGTTTTGGTCGGACCGCGCGCGATCAAACCTTCGACCAAGGGATGCGCGCAGAAAAACTCTGTAATCGCATCGGGCGATTTGCTCGCGACAATAAAATCGAGATCCCGCACGACTTCTTTGCGACGCCGGAAACTTCCGGCCACGCTCACTTGTGATGCATCCGGATGTGCAGCCAGTTCGCTGCGTAGCTGTTCCGCTTCGGCGGCAATTTCGCCGAATTGGAAAGAGCCGGCATGCTTCGCCCGATTAGCAATGGCATTGCAGATTTTCGTCTGCGTCGTCTCGCCAAATCCTGGTAACTCCGCGACGCGACCCGATTCACACGCAGCCCGCAAATCGGCGATGGAGCTAATTTTTAACTTCTCGTACAGCGCTTTGATTTTCTTCGCGCCAAGCCCGGAGATAGAAAACAATTCGAGAATGGCCGAGGGGAACTCGGCGCGCAGTTCATCGAGAAATTTCAGAGAGCCAGTTATCGCCAATTCGCTGATTTTGGCGGCAATGGCTTTGCCGATTCCCGGAATTTTTTCCAGTGTTTCCTGATTCTGAAGATCGGAGAAGCTGGCGCCGAAGGCTTCTATCGAGCGCGCTGCATTCTGATAGGCGCGAATCTTGAATGGATTTTCGTCCTTCAGCTCCAGCAGCGTCGCGATTTCTTCCAACGCCTCGGCAATTTTCTCCTTCGTCATCATAACTGGCGGAGTACAATTTCCGCGTAACTTCCCCCTCCGCAAAAAAATGGTTCGGCTCCCTCGATCCGTTGCTTGTTGTGCTGCGCTCTTTGTGGCGCTGAGTTGTTCGCCGATCCAAGGGTAATCTTGTATTGTATCGGTGACCCGAGCGCGAAACGACGGCCGGTGGGCCTGGTGGCGCCGCACGAAGCTTGGGATTATGAAGGCGATTGGGGCGGAAACCTCGGCACACCCATCGCGCCGCATTTTTTCCTTTCAGCAGCTCACATTGGGCAGGCCGTTGCCACCACCTTCATCCTTCAGGATGTGAACTACACAGTTGTGCGCGGATTTTACGATCCATTGAGATTGGGCGCGGCACGGATCGCGGAACCGATTATTTCCCGAATAACACATTCCTCGGCTGGCTGCGGGGCGGAGGCGGAACAAAACGTTGGGGCGAGAACGTAGTTGAATCTATCTATTCGAAAAGTTCCAACGGTGACTTGTTGCGAGTGACGTTTGATCAAAACGATTAAACGATGAATGCACGTTGTCGGGCGGCGCCGCGTTCCTCAAGGACGGCGGAACGTGGAAACTGGCTGGGATCAATTACGGCGTCGGCGGGCCGTATTCAGAGAGCGCGGATGGCGCGAATGCTTTACCGGTGCGCTGTTTGATACGCGTGGATTTTATGCCCAGGATGGTTGCAATGGACATTGGTCACCGGCTCCGACCCCATGCCGACGGCATTCTATCCAACGCGAATCTCGACCAATGGCTTGGATTGCGTCGATCGTGGCTGCGCCGGCCGGCGGACATGACGGTAATTACGCGACGCTGACGTAACACTAAATTACTGGGTCTGCCGGTGACTTACTCGTCGAGCGATCCACGGATTTTTTATTTGGACTACCGCGAACACAATCGATCAGACACTTTCCACAAACGGCAGCTCCGCGATCATCAAATCGAAAGGCGACATGACTGGAATCAGCCCGCTATTTCTGCGCGTTCGCGCTATGCAGCAGTAGTAAAGCCCCCCATCCCGAGCGTAGTCGCGGGATCCCGCGGAAGTTACCTTTAGAGATTTCGCATCGGGATCCCTCGGCTTCGCTCGGGATGACGGAAATCCCGGCCTTTTCGGCACTCTCACATCCGGCCGCGTTTCCGGTAAAACTGGTAACGCTCCAGAACACTTCCCACGTAGCTGCGCGTGCTGCGAAAATCGATGTTCTTGCGAAAGGCCTGCTCCGACATCGGCGCATCGGGATCGTTATTCGCCCAACGCTGAGCCCGACTCGCGCCGGCATTATATTCGGCCAGCGCAAAAATGGCCGGCTTCTTCTGATGCTGCCAATGTTGGAACGCGCGGTGTAAATACCATCCGCCCGCTTCCAGGTTCGTCTTCGGGTCAAGCAGGTCCACCGAATGGAAATCGGCGATCTGCATTTCGCGCGCCCATTCCCGCGCCGCCCGCTCGCTTACCTGCATCAGCCCACGTTCGCCGGCACTCCCGATTTTTCGCGGATCAAACCGGCTCTCCTGCCAGACCACTGCTTTCATTAACATGGGATCGAGTTCGTGCGAGGCCGCGACCGTGCGGATGAGATTATCGAATTGATGAAAGCGGGCCGGACTAATCCACTCGTAAGCGGTGTAAATGACGTCACCGGACCGAAACGCGAGAAGAATGAAACCGGCCGCAATCGCCAGAGCCACACAAATGATTAGCTTGAGCGTGAACCGCAACATGAACGCCGCTAACCATGCACAGTAAATTCGCGCGCGTCATTATCGATCGTGCCATTCGCCGCGAGCTGGATTACGCGGTTCCCGACTTACTCAGCGAGCGCGTCACTGTCGGCGCGCGAGTGAGAGTGCCGTTTCGGGACAGAAACGCCCTGGCGACCGTCGTCGCGTTGCTCGAGGAAACGAATGCGAAAGGCGTCCGTGAAATCGAGGCGATCATTGGCGAAGGACCCACCTTAAGCGAGCCGCTGCTGGAGTTGGCGCGCTGGATCTCGAATTACTACTGCTGCCCAATCGAGACGGTAATGCGCAGCCTGCTACCGCAGGTAATCCGAAAGGCGGAGGTGGGTTGGAAAAAACAGCAATTCGTCGAGATCGGCACCGAACAATCAGCGGAGACGATGGAAGCGCTCCGGCGACGCGCACCGCGGCAGGCAGAATTACTCGAGGAGTTGAAAAAGACGAACGCGCCCCTGCCTGCCGCAGAAATTTTGCGGCGGTTATCGCTCAACGCCACGACCCTGCGCGCGTTGGCGAAACGTGGCCTGGTGAAGATCACCGAACGCGCCATCGCGCGCGATCCGCACGCGGGCGAGGAATTTGTGCCGACGCCGGAATTGGTGCTGAACGAAGAACAAACCGCCGCCTTCGCTGAGATCGTGCGAGCGGTGACGTCGCCCGAAACTGCCAAACCGATTCTGTTGCACGGTGTCACCGGCAGCGGGAAGACCGAAATTTATTTGCACGCCATTCGAGAAACGTTAAAGCGCGATCGCACCGCCATCGTGCTGGTTCCCGAAATCTCACTGACACCGCAAACGGTTGAGCGATTCAAGAGCCGCTTTGCCGACTCACAGGACGCCGTCGCAGTCCTGCACAGTCATTTATCGGAGGGGGAACGACATGATGAATGGCATAAGGTCCATTCCGGTCGCGCCCGTATTGTCATTGGAGCCCGTAGCGCGGTGTTCGCCCCCCTGAAGAATCTTGGGCTGATCATAGTGGATGAAGAGCACGAGACTTCCTACAAGCAGGAGGAAGCTCCCCGGTATCACGCCCGTGATGTCGCGGTCCTGCGCGCCAAAATGGAAAAAGCGGTCGTCGTCCTCGGAAGCGCAACGCCGTCACTCGAGAGTTATCAAAACGCGCTTACGAAGAAGTACCAGCTCGCGACGCTTACCCAGCGTGTGGACAACTGCCGGATGCCGCTCATCCGCGTCATCGATCTGCGACAGGAATCGCGAAGTGAGCGCGCTCCCATTTTGTCGCAAAAACTACGGAACGCGATCGCGGATCGGATCGCGAAACGAGAACAGACTATTTTGTTTCTCAATCGCCGCGGATTTTCCACGTCGTTGCTCTGCAGCAAATGCGGCAAGGCTCGCGACTGCCCGAACTGCAGCGTCGCGCTGACTTTTCATCGATCGATGTCGCGCCTGAATTGTCACCTCTGCGGACACACCGCCGCCGTCCCGAGGAAATGTCCGGAGTGCGGGCAGGAAGCGCTGATTTACGTCGGGTTCGGGACGGAGAAGGTGGAATCGTTCGTCGCGCAAATTTTTCCGAACGCGATTGTGAAACGGATGGATGCCGACTCGATGTCGCGCAAGGAAGCCTATCGCGACACGCTGCGCGCATTTCGCGCCGGCAAGATTGATATTTTGGTTGGGACGCAAATGATTGCCAAGGGATTGCATTTCCCAAACGTCACCCTTGTTGGAATCATCAATGCCGACCTGGCGCTGCACCTTCCGGATTTCCGCGCCGGCGAGCGCACCTTTCAGTTACTCACGCAAGTGGCAGGGCGCGCCGGCCGCGGCGAAACACCGGGCGAAGTTTTTGTCCAGACTTACACGCCATTTTCGCCTTCAATTCAATTTGCACGGCATCACGATTTCGCCGGCTTCGTCGAGCAGGAGCTGGAATTTCGTGAGCGCTGCGATTTTCCGCCCTTCAAACACGCGGTCTTGATCACGATTCATTCGGCGCATCAGGAGCGCGGACAATTTTCTGCGGAAACGCTGCGGCGAAAATTACGCGAAGCGTTGCCCGAAGAATTCAGTGTAGGCGATGCGGCTCCGGCGCCGTTGGAGAAGCTGCAGAGCCAGTTTCGATTTCACATTTTGCTGCGCGGTAACGCCATCATGCGCCTGAGTCGGTTGATCCGCGAAACACTCGACAAGTTGCCGATGCCCGAAGACGTGGCAGTGGCAGTGGACGTCGATCCCTATCAGCTGCTGTAAAATGCAAGCCGTTTGTGCTGCCAGGTTCTTTCAAAGCGACGCGTGGGCGCGTGCGCACTCCGAAAGCTATCGCGAATAAGGATAGCGATTTGAGGGATTTCGCACGCAGTGGCTTTAGGAGTGCGATGCGTCCGCGCATCGCTTTCTTGGAGATACAGCCAAGCTGAAATGAAGTGCCCTGGCGCCGAAACGCCCGCGAATAAAGAAATTCGCTTCGCACAGCGAAGCGGCTACAGATAGCGTGCGATTTTATAACCATGAATGTGATAAGGCTTTTCGCGCTCATGTTGCTGGCGACGCTCGCATTGCCCGCGTGCAACAAAAAGGCCACCTCCTCTGGCCCCTCTAACAAGGTGCGCGTGGGATATATCGGACTGACCTGTGAAGCGCCGATCTTCGCAGCCGTCGAAAAAGGTTTTTTTAAGCAGGAAGGGCTCGAGATCGAACTGGTCAAGTGCAATTGGGCCGCCTACAAGGACGCACTCGCGCTTGGCAGCTTCGACATCACTCACCATCTCACCATGCTGTTCCTCAAACCGATCGAACAAGGTTTGGATGTCAGGTTCCTGGCCGGAATCCACCGCGGATGTCTGCGCGTTCAGGCAGGCGTCAAAACCAATATTCACACCGTCGAAGACCTGAAGGGAAAGCGAATTGGTGTACCGGGAATGGGCACGCCGCCGTTCGTTTTCGCAAATCGCGTCTTCGGTGTACACGGAATCGATGCCGGCAAAGATATTACCTGGAAAGTTTATCCGGCGGGCGAATTGGGTCTGGCCATCGACAAAGGCGAAATTGACGCAGTAGCGGATTCGGAACCCATCGGAAGCCTGTTGATCGCAGAGGGCAAAGTAAGAAACGTGGCCGATCAGATCATGGATGAACCGTACAACCAGGAGTATTGCTGCGAAGTCATCGCCAATGGCAAGTGGGTTGACGCCAATCCAAAAGCGGCTGCAGCTGCCACACGCGCGATGTTGAAAGGCGCGAAGTGGGTAGAAACGAATCCCAAAGCAGCCGCGATTCTGGCGGTGGAAAAAAAATATCTGGCTTCCACTCCCGAGCTAAACACCGTTGCGCTTGCTCGATTGCGTTACATCCCTGCGGTGCAACTGGCCGAGGATTCGCTTCACATAGCCGCGCGCGAAATGAAGGTTGCGAAAATGCTGGCGTCCGATACGGACACGGAAGCGCTGGCCAGGCGCGCTTTCATGCATTTGGACGGCGTGACAGATGAGTGGATCAAGAATCTGACGGTGGAAACCATGGCCGGCGGACAGTTGTCCAAGGCTGAAGATGCTTGTTTGCTCGCGGCGCTCGCAGGAAAAGATCTGGAAAGCTCCTGTTGTCGCAGGAAAATGTTCGATCAACCCGATCAGGAAGCACCGAATCTCGCCGACCCGAACGCACCGTGTTTGTCAAAGAAGCTGGTCGCCGATCAGTCGCAGCAGTAACGGGCGTCCTTGCAAGTATGATTGTGAGAAACGGCGATGCGGAGACTGCTCTCATCCTGCCGCCAAAACCACCGCCGGTCTCAATCGCGGCAAGCTTGCGCACCTTATCGATTTTTGCCGGCGCCGTTGCACTTACTCTGGTGGTGCACCTATTTGTATCAAAAAACGAGCCACCGCCGGAGACGCGTTACTACACCATTTTCCTTTGCAGCGTTCTCGTTATCGCCCTAATTACCGCGCCCGGCCAGATCTTCTGGCCCCGTCTGCGGCGCTTGCGCCAGAACCTGCATCCAATTTTGACCGCGGCTGCGGTGCTGTTCTGTTTGTGGGAAATAATCACCTCCGGCGTGAGACTGCTTCCGCTACCTTATTTTCCTAGTCCGCCGAAAGTTCTGCAGAGCTTGATCAGCGACCGCGCGCTGTTGTTCGACAGCACGTGGCACTCTCTTATTCTGCTGCTTAGTGGATACGCGCTCGGCGTGATTGCAGGATTGATTACAGGATTGTGTATCGGCTGGTCACCGCCTGCCCGGTACTGGGGAATGCCATTACTCAAAGTGGTGGGACCAATTCCCGCCACCGCCTGGATCCCCATCGCCATGGTCGTATCTCCCTCTGCCTTTGTCTCGGCCATGACGCTCATCGCCCTAGCGGTTTGGTTTCCCGTTACCATGTTGACTGCGTCGGGCATTTCGAATACTCGCGCCTCTTATCTCGACGTAGCGCGCACACTCGGCGCCCGGCGCGGTTATCTGATCTTTCGTGTCGCCGTTCCCGCGGCCTTGCCGAACATTTTTATCGGACTCTTCATGGGCTTGGGAGCTTCGTTCCTCACGCTGGTTGTCGCTGAAACCGTCGGCGTGAAATCCGGTCTCGGCTGGTATGTCAGTTGGGCACAAGGCTGGGCGGAGTACGGAAAAGTTTTTGCCGCGCTCGTGATTATGGCGGCGTTTTTCTCCACCATCATGACCGCTTTATTTAAGGTGCGCGACCGCGTGCTGGTCTGGCAAAAGGGAGTCATTAAATGGTGAGGCGTGTTTCTTTAGCGTTGCCTCTATTCTGGCCTCGACAGTGCCGTCTCCCTTGCCGGTGTTACTTGGTCAGTGTTGTAGCGGCGCTTGTGCCAAGCGCCGAATTGACGATCAGGCGCTTGGCACAAGCGCATCTACAACTGGCGAGACGCCCTTCCAGCCTGTCGATGGCAACGCTAATCAGGTAGGGTGATGATGACAGACGCGGAAGATTCAACTCTCAAACTTCGCGACGTTCGAAAAAGTTTTCCTGATCCCGACGATCCGGTGAATCGCCGGCCGGTGTTACCGGGCATATCGCTTACTCTTGCGCCCGGCGAACTCGTGTCTCTCATCGGTCCAAGCGGTTGTGGAAAATCGACGCTGCTGCGCCTGATCGCCGGATTGGAAACACCAGATTCCGGAGAACTTTTGATTGGCTCGGAGTCGATTCTTGAACCGAGCGCCGAGCGCGGCCTGGTCTTTCAGGATCCGAACCTCTTTCCCTGGCTGACCGTACGCCGTAATATCGAGGTCGGACTTGTCGCTCGCGGATTACTGCACGAGAAAAAAGCCGAGGTCGATGAATTCATGCGGCTGGTGGAGTTGGAGGCATTTGCGAATGCGTATCCGCATCATCTCTCTGGCGGAATGGCACAGCGTGTCTCGCTTGCCCGGGCTCTGATTAACCATCCGAAGGTTCTTCTCCTCGACGAACCACTCGGCGCGCTCGACGCGTTTACGCGGATGCGCATGCAAGACGAAGTGTTGCGTCTCTGGTCCGCACGCCGGAGCACGAGCCTCCTTGTTACTCACGATATCGATGAAGCCATTTACATGAGCGATCGCATTATTATTATGACAGCACGGCCCGGATCGATCGATCAAATCATTCCGGTCGAGCTGAACCGGCCACGTCAACGCACCAGCTCCGAGTTCCTGCAATTGCGTGGCGAGATTCTCGAGCTGCTGCACTTTGCCGGCGGCGAGAGCGTCAAAACGGCCAAAGTCACCGCTCCGCGGCTGTAGCCGTCGCCATTGTGAGCGACGCGCACGCTTCGCGCCGCGAAGCGGCTACGAAGGCGAAACGCGGCAACAGGTTTATTTAAAATACCGCGGTGTAATGTTACCCTAATGTTCGGCTTTGGCAGACGTCCGATCCAAAAACTGCAATTTATCGTAGCGGGCGCGCAGAAATCGGGGACGACTGCGCTCAATTATTATCTCAAACGTCATCCCCGAATCGCCTTGCCGATCAGAAAAGAGCTGCACTTCTTCGACAGTGACGAGTTGTTTGCCGGCGGTAACGTCTCTTATCAACCGTTGCACGAAATGTTTCGCCCGGCGCGGGCGGGGAATATCGCAGGTGAGAATACGCCGATCTATCTGTATTGGCGGCCAGCTTTACCTCGCATCCGCAATTACAATCCCGAGATGAAGTTCATCGTCATCCTGCGCAACCCCATTGAGCGGGCATTTTCGCAGTGGAACATGCAACGCTCGCGCGGTCACGAGCCCCTGGATTTTCTGGAAGCGATCCACGCCGAACCACGGCGAATCGCTGAAGCTGCGCCCAAACAGTTGCGGAAGTTTTCCTATCTGGATCGTGGCCGCTATGCCGAGCAACTGGATCGCGCGTTTCGTTTGTTTCCGCGGGAGCGCTTTTTAGTTCTTAAATACGAGACGTTCCGCGCGCGACAACGCGAAACAGTCGATGAAGTCTTCTGTTTTCTGAACCTGACCCCGGTGCGATTTCGGCCCGTGGAAGCTCACGACATTCCCTACGCGCGTAAGATTCGCGAGCACGAGCGCGCAGCGGTCCGGGAGATTCTGGAAACCGAAATCGGCCGGCTGGAAACGCTGTTGGAGTGGGATTGCTCTGATTGGCGCTAGCCGGCCGTCATCCCGAGCATAATCGAGGGATCCCGTAGCGAAACCTTGAAGGTAATTCCGCTGGATGCCTCGGCTGCGCTCGGGATGACGGAGATTAAAGAACGCTGGGAAACCTCCCTTACGCCGCTCTCGGCAATCCTTCAAAGATCGTGCCGGTCACCCGCGACTGCGCGACGATGAAATCAATCGCAACTTTGAGGCAACCCAGTCCGTACCTCACGCTGCGTCGAAAGTTAATCGACGAGGCCTCGGGCATGTACTTCGCCGGGCAGGTGATCTCGCCAATCGGATGCCCGAGCCAGATGATCTGCGCCAGCATTTGATTATCGAAGACAAAGTCGTCCGAATTCTTTTCCAGGGGCAGGCATTCCAGTAGTTCCCGGGCAAACGCGCGGTAACCGGTGTGATACTCGGATAACTTGGCCCCGAGCAGAATATTTTCGCTCAAGGTCAGCACTCGGTTGGCGACATATTTCCACCACGGCATCCCGCCGCGCAGGGCGCCGCCGCCAAGAATTCTGGAAGCGAGCACACAGGGGTAAAGCCCGCTCGTCACCATCGATGCCATCGCCGGAATGAGCGTCGGCGTGTATTGATAATCCGGGTGCAGCATGATGATGACGTCCGCTCCCGCAGCGAGCGCGAGGCGGTAACACGTTTTCTGGTTGCCGCCGTAACCCCGATTTTGCGGATGAACTTCCACCCGCACGCGATCGAGGGTCCGCGCGATCGCTGCGGTTTGATCATTGCTCGCGTCATCGACAAGAATGATTTCATCGATGATGTCGTGCGCGATCACTTCCTCATAGGTCTGGCGCAAAGTCCGGGCCGCATTATAGGCCGGCATGACGACGACGATTTTCTTTCCCTTGAGCATGAAACAACAAACGCCGGAGACGAATTACAAATCGTCTGGATTTTGCAAGGAGGAAAGGATCAATCGGTGATCGCCAGTGCGCATGACAGGCGAGCCGGCAGACGGATTCGAACCGACGACCTGCTGATTACAAATCAGCTGCTCTACCAGCTGAGCTATGCCGGCAAACTGCTTTTTCCCAGGTAACTGCGGTTGACACGCGTATGTTCGTGCTGCCAAAATGCGTAGCGGAATCGGTAGCATAAAAAGACGCGTTGTTACAGCATTTGTCCATGAAGAACCCAAGACTACTCGTACCCGCCCGTTCGACAACGCGGAAGATTTACCTCCAGCCCCCGCCAATAGTGTGCATGCTGAAACCTAGCTTGGGCGGTTAGCTCAGCGGCATTGAGCCCGATGAGTTCTAGTCCGTCGCGATCACGTTGAGAGCATCAGCGGGCTGAGAGCATGTGTTGCTAGCGTCGCAGCGGTATTCGCTATAGGCGTAGAGAGATTCATGGCCACCAGCATCGACGGCGGCAACCGAAACGTAATAAGGCGTACCGCTCGGAATTCCCAAGTCTCGAACAATGTCGGCGGTAGCGGCAGTTGAACTAGCCGGAACGAGGAAGTGAGCACGATAGAAATTTTCAGCGAAGGTGCGCGCGGAGATGACGTAGTGGTCCACCGGCGGACCCGAAACGGGAGGCGACCAGGTTAAACTTACCGTGCCTGAGGAACCGCCGGTAGCGACCATGTTTTGCGGGGGAGTGGGCGCACGCGCAAGGCTGGCTGCGCTCGCGACGACGACCTGTGTGACACGCGCCGTGAAGGCCGGTGTAAGGTAAATAAAGAGATCGTTCGGCGAATGCTGAGGTTTGGTGTTTTCGTTGACGTCAAGGAAGCGGACGGCGGGGATTCCTTTGTTGAGAAAGGATCTTTGATCGCTGTAGCGACCCACACGATCTTGGCGTAGCTGCGGCAGCATCGCCATGGTTGGGACGTAAGCACCACCCCAGTAGCCAATGTAGCGCATAGCGCCACGTGAGGGCGATGTGTCATCAGTCGAACCAACGGCGGTAGATGAAGTCTCGCGTGGCGTGCCCGGCGAGAAGAGACGGAACTGTTGAAGAGTGGTCGCGTCGTTGACAGTGTTATCGCCGCCCACGATGTCGGCGTTGAAGTTCAATTCGATGGCGCCGTTTCGGAAATAGTTTCGATAATGCTGCAGAAAAAATTTCGATCCGTTGGCCCCCTGTTCTTCGCCTGACCACGCGGCAAATACGACCGTGGCGTCGAAGGTGTGGCCCGCCATCACGCGCGCGGCTTCCAGGAGGAGCGAAGTCTGCGAGCCGGAATCATTGGCGCCGGGCGCGGGATTGAGGGCGTCTGTGGCACTCGTAGTCCTTGAATCGTAATGACCGCCGATGACAATCAGGCGGTTTGGATGCCCGCTACCCAGAATCCACGCGATCACATTCTGGACGGTGTGCGGGTTGCCGGAGGACCCGCAACCGGTCCAAGGGTCAAGACTGACTTGAACCCCCGGAAGCGCGGCGAATTCGCTTTCAATCCAGTCGCGCGCTGCACCGATGCCAGGCGTCTGACCGCTGTTGTCCGAACAAGTGTTGCGTGTTCCAAAACTGACAAGGGTTGTGATGTTCGCCGCGATCCGATCGGAGTCGATTTGCGCAACCATGCCGACAATGTCCGAATCCGGGACGGATTGGTTAATGGATGCCGAGGGCTTGAGCTCGGTTCCCCCGGCAAACGATACTGTCGAAGCGGTAAGGTCCAAGAGTAATAGCGCAACAATGGCGAGATGTGGACGAGAACCGCTTCGCAACAGGCAAACGCGTACTGAAATGTTCAAGTGGAAGAATCGCACAAGCGGAGAATGCATAAATTTCGCTTCTTCTGCCTGCTTTTTTTAGCTGCTAAACTGAATAAAATCAGCCCCGTTCCCATCGTCCAGTTGAGCTGGCGACGCAACGGCTATGCGCAAAACTAACGACAGCCGACTCGCAGCTAACTTGACAACAACGCTCTTGTCGCCACGCCTCACCGGCTGATCCAGAATCAATTGCGCCACTGAGGTTACCGTGAAGGGCATTTGCCCCTATCTGTTGGGAGTCGCAGTCGATCCAACTTTTACTTTGCTGGCGGTGCAGCGTCTTTCGGCGCTTCCAAGCCAGCGAGTTTCTGGAAGCGCGGATCGTTCCGAAGCGGATCGAACATCGGATCGAGCCGGAGCAGCGCGGGAGTGAGCGGTATACCTTCAGCCATCGCGCCGCTGCCCGTCACCGAGAGTAGTTTCTGTAAACGGGCGATGACGCGGTCGGGCTCGCCCATTTGCGAAGCCACTCGGGCGAGGACTTCAACCCTAATTGACCGGCCAAGGGCGTCTTTCTCGATTGAAATCGCGGCCATCGCCTTCTCGGACGAAAGCGAAGGCGGCAGCCTTGTCACCAGTGGTCATGTTGGTCAGTGCGAGATCGGCAAAAAGAGTAGGGTTGTCCGGCTGCTCCTTGAGAAAACGATTCCAGTTCGGTGCGCGTCTGTAGCCAACTTTTCTGGGCGGCCGATCGTCGCCCGCCACTTCCTGCGCCCAGCCCAAATAAAGGCGCAGTTCACTATTGGCGGAAACTTGGGGCACACCTATTGCTGAACGGTACGTCCATAGCTACGGGATACACCATAAATTCTGACTGTAACATTGTGTCACAGCGTAATCGCCGTGAGCGGTCCGAAATTGACGACATTGAAATCGCTCGCAGCACATCGAGCTTAGAGGGCGTCTCTGGAGGATTGCTCGTTCGGCAGGAACGAGGAACGACGCTCGTAGAAGTTGCTGTCGCGGGAGCATTGCTCGTGCTGGCGTTGGCCAGTTTGTACGCGCTCTACGGAAATGCGGTGAACGCAGCAAAAGGCGGGGATGCTGCTGCGATCGCAGAGCAAAATAGCATCGGGCGAATAGACCAGATAAGAAACCTCACTTGGAATAACGCAACCAGTCCAGCTTCCATCGCCACACTGCTAGCTACGCCCACTTCCTCCGATAATGCTTCGACAGTTTCCAAAGAAGTCATTGCGATCTACCCTGCTGCAGTTCCCCAAAGTTCGCCGCTTCCACAACCGACGCCATCTCCAAGTCCGACACCGGGTTCGACCCCATTTTTTTCGGTGAGCAAGATAGGAACAGGAACGCCGTCTATCAGCCCCTCTCCGCCGCCCAGTATCCTCACCGAAAGGTTGATTCGCGTAGAGATTACGAGTGAGTGGGTAACCTCGGCGCGAACCCATCAGCGCCAACTATCGACCTTGATCAGTAAATCAGGAACCAAGACACGATGATCGCGCGGGCTGGTGACAGAAGCCAGAGAGGCTGCCAAGGCATGACGCTGATCGAGATCATGATCGGGTTGCTTGTTCTCGGAATTGTCCTCTCTGTCTGCTACAGTTCATCGGTCGCATTGCAGAGGGGTTTTGCCGCAACTGCCTCTTGGACCGAGGCTCGAAACAATCAGCTACGCGTGCTCGACTCGATGGCAGCAGATCTCCGCAATGCTACTGCAATGTCGTTTTCCGTTAGCGCGGATGGCCTGACAAACACACTCCCTATGACGTTAACGATCCCCATGCGATACCAATCAAATACAACCGCTTACGAGACGACGGGACCGCTCGCAGGCGATCCCGCTCGCTCCGCTCTCGCGCTCGAGCCGGGAGTGTATCCCACAACGGGCGGCATGCAATATAGGAATAGTAGTGGTCAGCAGACGGCGATAGCAGTTACCTATAAATACGGGGGAAGTGGAACGAAGCGAACCATTGTTCGCCAGGTTGACTGGCCCTACACTGCGACACCGGCTTCCACCTTAACCTTATCGCCACCATTAGCCGCGGCTGCCAACACGGCGAGCCGCGAAGTTGGCACCTTCACCAACTACTCAAATGCAAGTCTCTCTAATCCGGACAACATCTTAAAAGTGACATTCACGAGCCAGGCTATGCAATTGATTAGCTCCTCCGATACTGGCGTCCTCGTCAGAATCGAGGCGAGTCCCGATTCCATCCGACCCGAAAAGAAATCAGTTTTGAACGACACTATTTTTCTCAGGGAGAGAACTTTCAGATGAGAAGATAAGTCAATCGGTTATGAAAATGCAAACGAATAGACAATCGCACACCGCATCCGCGCTGATCGCAGTGCTTATCACTATTACGATCTTGGCCGTCCTGGCTGGCTCTCTCGTTACGAATGTGAACAACCGCCGGATGACCCTTAGCCAGGCCTCGGCGTGGCAGGAAGCATTGGCTGCAGCCGAGGCCGGGGTTCATCAAGGAATCGCTCAATTGGAACAAGGGTTGGCCCAAAATTCTCTACCTTCAGCCGGGCCAAGTCCGATAGCGTGGAGTAGTCCGTTTCCAAACGGCACGGTTACGTCTGCATCGACAAGGGTTTACCTGACCCATGCTGGTGAAGGGCCATCCGGTTCGTCTAGCACCTATGCAGATTATACACTGACTCTGAATGAGAACACTACACAGACGATTCCGCGGCCTTATTACTGCATCCTCTCAGTTGGGACTGTAGTACTTCCGGGAGGCAAATCTCTGAGCATGGATAGCGCCGATGCTGTCTTGCGGAAACTGAATCTGCAAACCACCACCCGAACTGCGACTCGCACGGTCGAGGCATGGCTGAAACCGGTTTACACTACACAGGGCCCACTGCAAACCGATCAACCGATCAATTTAAACAATCATAACATTTTCGTTGATTCTTTTAATTCCGCCGATCCCACTCGTTCAATCAACGGTGCTCCCGATGCTCGAGATTCGAACGGACATCTGCTAGCTAACATGGGACAGTTTGATGCCCCTAACTTTAACGTCCCACTATCAGCCAATATCGCCACCAACTCGCAGTTCGCTAATATTGGCAACGCGACGGTTTACGGCGATGTCCTAACTAACGGCGGCGCCACCGACGCAAGCGGAGCCACGGTCACCAATACGTCTAACGTGAAAGGGCAGATCATTAATGATTATTATCAACCGCTTGATTCCATTTCTGCCCCGCAATGGACCAGCCCAACCTTGATCGACTCGGTCAACAATTCCAAGACATTCACTGGCGGCACCGCGACAAACCCTGCTCGTTACCAGGTCGGCACCACGGCAAATATTGGAAATATCAAACTCTCCGGTGGAAAGCAGGTGACATTTGATTTTGGCACCACAAGCGGGAATCCCGATCCGACGAAGAACTACATCGAGCTCTATGTAACTGGAGACTTCACCACGAGAGGTTCGGGCAGCACGGATGGTTCCGTTGTCATTGTAAACGGAGTTAATGTCAAAATGTATGTGGGCGGGAATTTGAACTTCTCCGGCAATGGCTTGGTTAACTACAACAACAAGGCCTCGAGTTTGGAAATCTATGGGATTAGCCCGCCCGATGGGACCAGTCAGACTTTCACTTTGGCCGGCAACTCCGACTTTTATGGGACAGTCTACGCTCCCGGTGCGGACCTGAAGCTTGCTGGAGGGGGCAGCAGCGGCGAGTTCGTAGGAAGCTTTACGGGTAAATCAGCTTTTCTTAATGGGACGACGCAGATCCGCTACGACGAAGCGCTCGCCGGCACCGGACGCATCAGTAGCTTTAAACTGGCGGCGTGGTTCGAAGACGTTAAGAAAACCGGAACGTTTACCGGCCAGTTGCAGTTTTAGCTGTGGCCATTGAGCCACTGGTATTGAGATTTGCGAGGTCACATGGAGCGAGCAATCGATCTAACGGACAGTGGACTGCGTTTAAGGATTTTTTCGTCTGCCCAACGCAAGCATTTCTTCGCTCATTTGAGAGGAGCTGAGCAAGTTCACTTTACCAACAAAATCCCAGACCCTGGCAAATGCCGGGTAACTAGCATCCATCCCCCGGGAGTAGGACATGTACGATCTAAACACGATGTCACGATGTTTACGCATGACGCATGCGTTCTGCGACGACGGCTTTCACAATTGCGCAGGAAAATCTTCATTAGCGGGAGGATCGACTGATAAATCTGCCTCCTCTCATCGCAATCAAGGTCCCCGACGTTCGCTATCACGAGATGAGGAGTGGCAACCACCGCAGCTTTAATCACGTTTCGGCATCATCCAAATCATTGATATGCGACGCGCTGCCGCAATTCCCGCCAGCTAGAGTCCCGAGATCGTGCGCGTTGCCTTTTCGGGTCCACAAGAAGGCCTCCTACCGTTGGGTCCCGAAGAGTATCCGGTCACATGACCGAACCTATCAATGGCAAGCGCTGTCCAGAATTATGCCCATGAAGCAGCGGAATTCGGACAATGCTTCCCGTCGGCGTCCAGAGTAAAGGTGCGATCGAATTGGCACTATTTGCAGCTCCCGTCATAACTTCACGGGCGTCGTTGATAGCCAAAGCACAACTATATTCTCCGACGCCGAAAGACTTATCGAAACGTTTTGAATGCAGGCTGCCATGATTCCAAATGGTAGCTTCGAGTCGCTCCTGCCTTGCGCTTGGGCGCCTGAGTTCACCCGAACGGTAGCTGCTGCGACCACTGCTGTCCTCGCCACAAAATGGTTCCATTCTCTAAGCGATAGCTGAGCACATCTCGCGTTCATCAGAGGTTATGGGACAGTTGCTACATTGCTGTAGGCGGATAATCCACCGTTGTTCTTTGCCGCTACTCGATAGAAGTATGTTTGGCCCTTGACCGTTTTCGTGTCTTTATACTTCGTCGTGTTTGCAGCCGCCGTTGCGATTATGGCAAACACAGTTCCATTTGTAGAAC
>JBKPQI010000246.1:0-4804 GCA_046733975.1 Verrucomicrobiota bacterium | reverse complement strand
CCGAGGGAGCGGACGTTTTTGTCTTGCCGAAAATCCATTCACCATTTCACAGACATTTCCATGCCATAATTTCCACCTCATGATTCACATGGGCATCAGGTGTTCGGAATGTGGGCGGGTCCATTTCCTCTCAGCATTGAGGCGCTTGAGGCGCCTGTCGCGCCTGACGGAAACCCCGACCAAGGGCGTTTATCAGATCAGTTGCATTTCCCCGTGTGGAGCAATCACCTATTTTCGAATTGAAGATGCGCGACCGTTCGCCGTGCCCGATGACCTTTACCGGCGAGGTTACGCCGAACCTGGAGAATGCGAACCACGTCAAATTGCATGACTCAGCGGGAGCGTAATTTTACTAGGTCCAATACATTTCCTCAGCGTACAGAAAATCTACGGCGCGCGTTCTTAGCGCATCCTCTTCCGACTCAACTTGCTTCAGTGTTTTGTGCGGCACAATCCATTTGCTGAAGGCGAGAAGTTCCTTACGTAGTTCTAGCGCTTTGCTGCTGGTGTCTGAATTCGCCTTAGGGCACTCAGCAACTTTGTTGCAGAGACCCGCTAACCTAGCGAAAGTGGCACGCCGCAAATCTTCTTTTGTTGCCATCGCCGGATTCAACATCGGGAAAGAAGCGCGCACCGTTGCGAGCCTGATCCGTCAGCTCACCACCGTTCAGCTCTCTGCCCCTGTAAGCCGTTTTGCTAACATGAATCATTGTTTATGGAATCACCGCGCCTACAGGTACGTCCGCACCGGCATCAAAAATGATTGTCATGAACGGTGGCCCACATCTTGTCCGGCTTCGCCCCAGACCCAAGACGCTGCAAATCAGCCAGGGAAGATCTGTTTTTGAATGCGACCGCGATGGCTTGATTCCACCAAATTCGGCGTATGGCTTTTTTGTTCATGAAGCCCGCCTGCTGTCACGTTACGAGTACCTCATTAACGAGGCTCCGCCGCAACCCATCGCGGCATCGAATGTGCGCGAGCATTCATTCTTAGGCTATTACGTCACCTTTCCTCCGGATCGAAGGGAAGCGGAGAGGGACCTTGGGAGCGGCGAAATGGAAGAAGTCTCGGAGCAGACGGTTGAGCTCCGTGTGTCGCGTTACGTGGGAGGCGGTCTGCACGAGGACCTCGACCTTACGAATTTCACGCAGCAGGAGACCCGCTTCACATTGTCAATTCGGCTTGCCTCAGACTTTATTGATCGAAACGAGTTGCACTCGGGCCGACAGCAGCTCGGAAAATTGACTTCCGATTGGCGACAGAACGACAGCGGCGATTGGGAATTAGCGTTCGATTACGTCGCCGTGCACGAGTATGAGTGCCAGCAAGAAAGCGGCAAGGCCACTCTACATCGCGGCGTCATCTTCCGCATTCTGCACCCCTCTAGCACACCGCGTTTCAGCGACGACAAAATCATCTTCGATGTCGCACTCGGGCCGAAGGCGACTTGGCACACTTGTGTGGACGTCATCGCGCACATCGAGAACGAGCTGCTGGAGTCGGGATATTCATGCCGTTCGTTTGACTCGGTTTCCCGCTATGACACTGCGCGAGACATTTTTCTGCAAGAATCCGCATGTTTTCGCTATCCCACCGCGAAAACTCTGACGCCAGTTATCGCCGAAGCGTTGGAGCAGGCCAAGGAGGATCTGGCCGCATTACGTTTGCATGACCTCGATCATGGCCCGCGAGCCTGGACAATGGCTGCAGGACTGCCGATTTATCTTTCCTTCTTCGGAAGAGACACACTAACTACATGTTGGCAAGCGGCGATCCTTGGGCCGGAGATGATGAAGGGTACGCTTCCGGAACTCGCGCGATGGCAAGGGACGAAAGACAGTCCATGGCGCGACGAGCAGCCGGGCAAAATGCTGCACGAAGCACATACAGGACCATTGGCGCGGCTGAAATTCAATCCGCGTGACCGATATTACGGCGCGATTACCACGTCCGCATTCTATCCAGTCGTTGTGTCTGAGCTGTGGCATTGGACTGGTGACACAGAGTTAGTTGCGCCATTGCTCGAACCGGCATTGCGCGCAATTAAGTGGTTGGATACGTATGCTGACCTGCGTGGCGACGGGTTTCATTACTATCTCTCGCGATCACGCCAGGGAAACCGCCATCAGGGCTGGAAAGATTCTGGCGACGCGGTGGTGTACGAAGATGGCACACAGGTCGAGCCTCCAATTGCGACCTGCGAAGAACAGGGTTTTGCTTACGCAGCGAAGCTGCAATTTGCCGAGGTACTGTGGTGGTTTGATCGCAAGGACGAAGCCAAGCGCCTGTACCACGAAGCTGAAGAATTCAAAAAGCGGTTCAACGAACACTTTTGGATGCGCGACCGTAACTTCGTTGCCTTCGGGCTTGACTCATTTGGAGCGCAAATTACGTCCATTGTTTCTAATGCTGGACATTGCATTGCGACCGGAATTCTTGATAGTGAGCTAGTCAAAGTCGCAGCTGAACGCCTGTTTGAACCGGACATGTTCAGCGGGTGGGGAATCAGGACATTGTCCTCGGAGCACCCTGCCTATAACCCGTATAGCTATCATCGCGGCTCGATTTGGCCAGTTGAGCACGGAGCATTTGCGATTGGGTTCATGCGGTATGGCCTTTTCGATCACCTGCACCGCATGAGCCAAGCTCTATTCGAAGCAGCGCGACTCTTTGAGTTCTATCGTCTGCCAGAAGTCTTTGCCGGCCACGCGCGTGATGATAACCACCCGTTTCCTGCGATTTATCCAAAGGCGAATTCGCCGCAGGCGTGGTCGTCCTCCGCTCTCTTCCTGATGCTTCAAAGCACGTTGGGGATCTATCCTTTCGCTCCGCTCCACACATTGATCGTCGATCCTCACCTTCCGGAGTGGATGCCGGAATTGACGATTACAAATTTGCGCGTCGGTGAAGCCGCCGCCGATCTGCGCTTCTTTCGAAAATCTGGAGGCGCCAGCGATTACGAAGTGATCGACAAACGCGGTCATCTGCACGTTCTGCGTCAACCGAGCCCTTGGTCTCAAACAGCGGGTATAGCTGAGCGCCTGAAGGACATGATTACGAGCCTTCTGCCTGGTAAGTAGAATGAACGGCGACCCTCTTACATTCGACTCACCAGTCCAGCAGAGAGGTTTTGAACTCCAAACTCAGACCGCGCCCGTCGACTACTGGAAAATCTCCCCCGATGCCGTGAGACGGCACTACGACTTGATGTCGTTCGCATATCGCGTTTTCTGGGGTGAACATTTGCACCACGGGCTTTTCTTAACGGGCTCCGAGAGTCCACGCCAGGCGCAAATCCAATTACTCGAATTCTGCTCAACACTCCTGAAGATACGGCAGGGCTCCAAAGTGCTCGACGTTGGATGCGGGTATGGCGGCAGCGCAATCTACCTTGCGAGCAATTTCCGATGCAATGTGGATGGCCTGACGTTAAGCCCAAAACAGGCACGCATTGCTCGCAAGAAAATCGCACGAGCCAAGATCAGCGACCGAGTGCATCTTTGGGTCGGCGATGTGGAACGATCAAAGCTGATTGGGCCATACGATGTCATCTGGGTAATGGAGAGTTCTGAACATTTTGAGGACAAAGCTCGATTTTTCCAAAAAGCTGCTCGATTGCTCAGAGACAACGGCAAGCTCGTCATCACCGCGTGGACGGCCTCGGGCGCACATCCACTGGTTAGAGAGCTTGCTCGGCTCGCCGTGTGCCCTGGTTTCCAAACAGCGACAGATTACGCGCGGCAGGTCTGTGGTGCTGGCTTGGAGGTCACCAATGTCATCGAGTTGAGTCACAGAGTAAAGCCAACTTGGGAAATCAGTTACCGTCGCGTGAGACGCCTGCGCCTCCTGTGGCCGCTTATGCCGGCAGAGATCCGACCATTTGTAAGCGCGATTCCGATCATGATTGAGGCGTATCGGCGCGGTTTGATGTCATACACGGTGCTGATCGCAGGAAAGGGCTAGCGTCTCGCGGCGTTGTATTGAACAGGAATGTGACTGTCTCCCCATTCTTCTACCCTGATTCTCCCCGCGATTCGCAGCAATGACTGCCTTGAAATGATCCTCGATTGCAGCATTTGTGTAAGTTTCCCGCGATGGAGCCGGGACGGTAAAGAAGTTTATGTCACGAGCCTTCCGAGAGCGGGCGTAAGGTGGAGAGTCTCCAGCAACTCAGGTTCCGAGTTGCCGAGGACTCACGAATCATCGGCGCACTCCCTAGGCGTTTCTCGTTCCCTAATCCCATGGGATCCGCAACCGGACTTCTGGCCCAGCGTAATTTGCTGCTAACCTGTCGCCCTCGAAAACGACGCCGCACCCCGCCTTTTTACGGCTAGTTGCGGAGATGCACAGAAAAGCCGTTTTGCAGCAGTAACGCACTTGGTACAAACCCACTTGCTCGTACCGGCTAAAGGCTAGTTAATCTTTGCGTACTCCGCCTTCATTATGAAATGGAGGTAGGCCCTGGCGGTAAACAGATTCAGATTGAAGATCCCGACGGCAATCCGATTGAGCTGTTCGAACCTGCTCGGCATTAATTAATCGACACTCGTGATTCTTGCCCCTGGATCACGGGTGTGGGGATCGTGACCCGTGTGAAGCAAACGCTAAAACAACGCTTAATTCGATTCTTGCTCCCATAAAGTCCAGGAAATGCCGACCTTCGCGCTATAACTGTGGGTGAACATGTGATTTGGTGTTGCGAGGGTATATTCCGCTGGAGTGATTTGCAGCGAGCTGCGCTGGCTAAGCTTGATCTGAATTCCACCGCCGATCTGAAGGTTAAATGAGTGATCTGTGCTG
>JBKPQI010000245.1:0-9453 GCA_046733975.1 Verrucomicrobiota bacterium | reverse complement strand
GTCCCGGGACGACGAGCACGTGTTCGTGCTCAGTCTCATCTTGAATATATCCGATCTTCTCGTGGACATAACGCTTCACGCCACCGCTCAAGGGCGAATAAAACTGGGTGAGATCACAAATTTTCATTTCTTGTCATCCCGAGCGGCAGTCGAGGGATCCCGCTGCGCAATCTTTAAGGTAACTTCCACGGGATCCCTCGACTGCGCTCGGGATGACGGCTCAATGTTCCCGCGAGCTTAAATAGCGCTCCGCTTCGATGGCGGCGGCGCAGCCCGCGCCCGCGGCAGTGACGGCTTGCTTGTAAAGGCGATCGGCAACATCGCCGGCGATGAAAACGCCGGGATGTTTGCTTTCGACCAATCGTTTGGTGATGAGATAACCGTCATTATCCGTGTCGAGCTTGCCGCTGTAAGGTTTGGCGTTTGGCTCGTGGCCGATGGCGACAAACACGCACGCCACCGGCAGTTCGCGTTCTTCGTGGGTAATGACGTTGCGCAAATCAATTGCGCGCATCTCTCCTTTTTCATCTGGAATGTAATGGGTGACGACCGTGTTCCAGATGGGTTCGATTTTTTTGTGCGCCAAGACGCGATCGGCCATGATTTTTGAGGCCCGGAGTTTGTCGCGACGATGAATGAGATAAATCGTGGAAGCGAAGCGGGTGAGAAAGAGCGCTTCTTCGGCGGCGGAATCGCCGCCGCCCACCACCGCGACGGGGACGTTGCGGTAGAACGCGCCATCGCAGGTTGCGCACGAAGTCAGTCCATGGCCGATCAATTTTTCTTCGTTCTCCAAACCGAGCCAGCGCGCGGATGCCCCGCTGGCGATAATGAGCGATTCGGTCTCCAGCCATTCTTTGTCGTCGATCTGGAGACGAATGTTTGAATTATTTGCCTCGAATCCGGTGGCTTCGGCATAAGAAAAGCGCGCCCCGAATTTTTCGGCCTGCGCGTGCATATTCATGATCAACTGTGGGCCGTCAATGCCGTCCACGAAACCGGGGAAGTTTTCGACCAGCGTGGTCGTAGAAAGTTGTCCGCCAGGCTGCGAACCCTCGAGTACAAGCGGATTGAGGTTGGCGCGGGCGGCGTAAATCGCTGCGGTCAAGCCGGCGCAACCGCTTCCAACGATGATTACCTTCTCCATTAATTAAATTTAGCACGAGCAGAGCGCCGGCAAACTCGCGAGCCGTCATCCCGAGAGAAAACGCCAGTCCGGCTCCGACGGAGGGATCCCGTTGCGCAGCCTTTAAGGTAAGTTTGCCGGATCCCTCGACTTCACTCGGGATGACGGCGTAGTTTCTGCCATGCCGGAACTGGCGGAGGTGGAATATTTTCGACGACGCTGGAATGCCGGAATTGGACATCGAATTCTTAGGATCGCGCTTCACGCCCGGAAACGGGTCTTTCGCGGAACCGAGACGCGGGCGTTGCGGAAACAACTTACGGGAACGCGCTTGTTACTGTCCGAAGCGCGCGGGAAACGAATGCTCTTTCGATTTTCTAACGATAATTGGCTCGGGCTGCACCTGGGAATGACCGGGAGGCTGCAAATCGCGAGCCCAAATTTTCGTCCACAAAAGCACGACCATCTCGTTCTATATCAAACCGGGCGAGCTCTGGTCTTCACCGATGCGCGTCAATTTGGGCGCGTGCAATTTCATCATGGCGGTAACGCGCCAGCGTGGTTGGAAAATGCCGTCCCAGAGATCGTCTCCGGGAAATTCAATCGCGCATTTCTGGATAAATTTCTTAATCGTCACCGCAAAGCTCCGATCAAAGCTGTGGTATTGATGCAATCCGGATTTTCCGGAATTGGCAACTGGATGGCGGATGAAATGTTGTGGCGAGCGAGAATTCTGCCATCAAAACGCGCAGGTGAGTTGATTGCCAGCGAGCGCGATCGGCTTTTTCGCGCAACCAAATTTGTTGCGCGGGAATCACTCCGAATTATTGGTCCGGACGATTCCAAATTGCCGCGGAGCTGGTTGATTCATCAGCGCTGGAGTGCCGGTGGAAAATGCCCACGGCACAAAACGCGCCTGCGCCGCGCGACCATCGGCGGGCGAACGACTGCCTGGTGCGCGCAATGCCAGCACTAATGCGCCGTCATCCCGTGCGACAGTCGAGGGATCCCAATGAAGTTACCTTAAAGATTGCGCAACGGGATCCCTCGACTGTTGCTCGGGATGACCGGATTCTACAGATCGCCGAGCGCATGCCCGGCAGCCCCCGCTTGAATATATTTGCCCCAGCTGAGGTTATCCCGACCTGATTGGTGCTCGCGCGCTTTGCGTATGGCCATGTCTGAAACCGCTTCGACCACCCATTCGAAATTAGCCTGGCCAACCGAAGTAACTTCGGCATCCGGTGCGGGGTTGCAAAAATCGATCGCCACTGGAACGCCATCGCGAACGGCGAACTCGACCGTGTTCAAATCGTAGCCGAGATATTGATTGAGCTGCAAAACGCCTTGTTCGACCTTCTGCAAAACTTCCTTGGGCGCCTGCCACTCAGTCTGATAACGCAAATGATAAGGATGGCGCGGTTCATACGGCATGATCCGCACATTTCGTTGATCAATGGAGTAGCAGCGGAAGTACATTTGGAACTTCACTTCCTCCTGTAACATCATTACCAGTTGACCCGTCTCGCTGTAAGCGCGATAAAATTCCTCCGGATTGTGGAGGCGATAAACATTTTTCCAGCCCCCGCCGGCGAACGGTTTGAAAAATGCCGGCCAGCCCACGTAATTGAAAATTGCTTCCCAATCGAGCGGGTAAGCCAGATTACGGAACGAATTCGCGTTCGTATCGGGCGGCACTTGATGTGAGGGCAGCAGCACCGTCCGCGGAACGGCGACGCCGATTTTTGTCGCCAGCGCGTTATTAAAAAATTTCTCGTCGGCGCTCCACCAAAACGGATTGTTGACCACAGCCGTGCCGGTAAGTGCTGCGTTTTTTAGAAAGGCGCGGTAGAACGGCACATCCTGCGAAATCCGATCCACGATAACGTCGTAGCCGCAGGACTCGCCCTGAACCACTTTGTCGATTCGGACCGCTTCCGCGACGATGTCTTTGCCGCCGGTCTTTTGATTGACCCGATCGATGAACGCCCACGGAAAAGAGTTTTCCTGGCCAAATAAAATCCCGATCTTTTTCATGGTTAAACGACTGCTTAGTCCGGCAGCGCTGGCGACCCTAGCAGTCGTCCGCATCCTTGGCTAGGAATTACGGCAGCCTCACTGAAGCGGTCGCAGCGTCAACCTGTTTTCTGCGCGTGATACTCCTGCAGCGATCGCACGCGCACCTTCGTTTTTTGCAGCGACCGAATGCCGTAAACACTGGCCTGCGCCGCGCGCAAGGTTGTCATGATCGGAATTTTTTGGGCAATGGCGGCATTGCGGATCGTGACTTCATCCTCACGCGGAATTTTGCCGCTCGGGCTGTTAATGATGAAGCTGATGTCTCCATTTTTCACCCGGTCGAGAACGTTGGGGCGGCCTTCGCGAATCTTGAATACGCGAGTCACGGGCACGCGCGCGGCCTCGAGCGCGGTCGCCGTTCCGCTGGTGGCAATGATGCCAAAACCGAGCGCGACAAAATCCCTGACCACGGAAACGACGGCGGTTTTGTCGGAATCCTGAACGCTGACAAAAACGTTGCCTGATTTTGGCAAAGGCGGCGGCGCGGCCATTTGCGATTTGGCGTAGGCCAGACCGAGGTCGTGATCGATCCCCATCACTTCGCCGGTCGATTTCATTTCCGGCCCCAGCGAAATGTCTCGGCCCTGATAGCGCAGGAATGGGAAGACCGCTTCTTTTACCGAGAAATGTTTCGGCACGATCTCTTTGGTGAAGCCAAGTTCGGGCAAGGTTTTTCCCGCCATCACCTTGGCCGCAAGTTTGGCGAGTGGAACGCCGATCGCTTTGCTGATAAAGGGCACGGTGCGGGAGGCGCGGGGATTGACCTCTAGAACATAAACATCCCTGCCCTTGACCGCGAATTGCACATTCATCAGGCCCCGCACGTTTAATTCGCGCGCCATCGCCTTCGTCGCAGAGGAAATTTCGCCGAGTACAGCTTTCGTCAGCGAAAACGTCGGGACGACGCAGGCGCTGTCGCCGCTATGGATACCAGCCTGCTCAATGTGTTCCATGATCGCGCCGATCACCGTCGTCTCGCCATCGCTGATGCAGTCGACATCCACTTCCATGGCGTCTTCGAGGAACCGATCGATCAGAATCGGCCGGAACATAGGCCTGTGGCCTGTGTGCCGAGCGGACATGCTGTCTGCTGCTTCAGCGGGTTTCAAAGCCGCTGGGCCCACAGACTGAAAATCTATGTTCCCTTGACTCTCCAACGCGGCCGCCACGTAACGCCGTAAATCAGTCTCGTTGTAAACCAACTCCATGCCGCGGCCGCCCAACACGAAGGACGGCCTAACGAGAACTGGATATCCAATACGATTCGCGATCGCAATGGCCTCATCCATGCTCACGGCCGAGCCGTTTGGAGTCTGACGCAGACCGAGTTTATCGAGCATGACGGCAAAGAGTTTGCGGTCTTCCGCCATTTCGATGCTCTCGGGTTGCGTTCCAAGAATAGGAACGCCAGCCGCTTTTAATCCATCGGCGAGATTGAGCGGAGTTTGTCCGCCGAATTGAACGACGACACCCTCTGGTTTCTCCTGGTCATAGATGTTGAGCACGTCCTCAAGCGTGAGCGGCTCGAAATAAAGTTTGTCGCTGGTGTCGTAATCGGTAGAAACCGTCTCCGGATTCGAATTGACCATGATCGTTTCAAACCCGAGCTCGCGGAGCGCGAAAGCGGCGTGGACGCAACAGTAATCAAATTCGATCCCCTGACCGACGCGATTCGGACCACCCCCGAGAATCATGATCTTGGGCTTCCCGCTTTCGCGCCGCTCGTTCTCGTCGCCGTACGTCGAATAATAGTAGGGTGTGTAGGCTTCGAATTCCGCGGCGCAGGTATCAACCAGGCGGTAGGTGGGAAGGATGTTGTCCGCGATACGCTTGGCGCGAATCTCCGTTTCGGCCTTTCCCTTTGCGATTGCCAGCTGCCGGTCGGAAAAGCCGAGTTTCTTCGCGCGGAGAAGCGGCTGTCGCCGTAGCACAGGCATCTTGCCTGTGGGGCCAACGGGCGTCTCGCCCGCAGTCTCATGATTCACCTGAAAAATGCGATTGAGCTGTAAAACAAAACCAGTTTTACGCAGACCGGCCTTGCTAGGATTGCATTCAATGTATTCGCGAAATCGTTCCAGCTCCTTTTCATCACGTACGATGCGATCGTAATTCTCGTCCTGCCAAATACCCTCGTTAGCTCGACTTCCGCGTTTAAGCTCTTTGCCCGTAAAACTTTTCCAAGAATGCAAAATTTCTGACAGAGAATGGTCATCCAGAGGCTGCAACAACGCGTGCACGTGATTGGGCATTACAACAAAGGCGTCGAGCAAGTAGCGCGAGCCTTCGAAGTACTTAAGCGCGCCCGCCACGACTTCGGCGGCAGATGCCTCTCGAAGCAGACAGGAACCGTGGCCCTTATCTAGCCATTCCTCGCGCGATTCCTGAAAACGTTGGTGATACTCGTGCTTGGTCTTCGCATCCCAGGGTTCCGGATGGAATTTTCGCCAAGTCTCGAGTTCTTCCTTCCATTCACGCAGCAGCGTCGCCGGTACGGCATCGGCTAGTCGGAAGGTTACGAAGTAAGTTGCGCCTGCTTGGCGCCAATGGGGCAGATTGCGCCGCGCGATTTGCACTCCGCCATGCTGGTCCATACCGCGGAAAATTCCACGGGAGTTCGGTTCAACGGGCGGGATGCCCGCTGGCCCCACAGGCAAGATGCCTGTGCTACGCAACTGCGCAGCTTCCTTCACAATCTGCTCCACATTCCGCAGGAACCAGCGGTCAATTTTTGTCAGCTCAAAGACGTCTTCTACTGACATCCCGCTCTGGAATGCCTGACCGATATAAAAAATTCGCTCGGCATTCGGGACCGCCAGCTTTAGTCGCAACGTCTCGGCATCAACCGGCCTTTCATTGCCGTCGCCAATTAAGCCGAACCGCTTGATCTCCAAACTCCGCAGCGCTTTTTGCACTGCTTCCTTAAAGGTGCGGCCAATCGCCATCGCTTCGCCCACACTTTTCATTTGCGTGGTCAAGGTCGGATCGGCCTGCGGAAATTTTTCGAAGGTGAACCGCGGAACTTTGACGACGCAATAATCAATCGTCGGTTCGAAACTCGCCGGCGTTTCCCGAGTGATATCGTTCCGGATTTCGTCCAGAGTGTAGCCGACCGCCAGTTTTGCCGCGATTTTCGCAATCGGGAACCCTGTCGCTTTCGACGCCAGCGCGCTCGAGCGCGAAACTCGCGGATTCATTTCGATCACGACCATCCGGCCATTCTCCGGATTCACTGCAAACTGGATATTCGATCCGCCGGTCTCGACTCCAATCTCGCGAATGACGGCGAAGGCTGCATCGCGCATCATTTGGTATTCCTTGTCGGTTAACGTCTGCACCGGCGCGACCGTGATCGAATCGCCGGTGTGAACTCCCATCGGATCAAAATTCTCGATCGAACAAACAACCACGCAGTTGTCGGCACGATCGCGCATCACTTCCATCTCGAACTCTTTCCAACCGACTAACGACTCTTCGATCAACACCTCGTTAACGGGCGAAATGGCCAGGCCGCGTCCGGCGATTTCGGCAAGCTCTTCGCGATTGTAGGCAATTCCGCCGCCACTCCCGCCAAGAGTAAAGGCCGGCCGAATAATCAGGGGAAACCGGGCGATGACATCGGCGATCTTCTCAGCGTCCTCCAGAGAATGGGCAACGCCAGACCGGGGCACATCCAGTCCGATCCGCAACATTGCTTCCTTGAACAACTGGCGATCCTCGCCTTTGGCAATGGCTTGAGCATTGGCGCCAATCAACTTTACGTTGTGCCGGGCAAGCGCGCCATTCCGGTTCAGTTCCATGGCAGCGTTGAGGGCTGTTTGGCCACCCATCGTGGGCAGGATGGCCTGCGGTTTCTCCCGCTCGATAATGGCCTCGATTACCTCGGCCGTAATCGGTTCTATATAGGTACGATCGGCAAACTCGGGGTCCGTCATAATGGTGGCGGGGTTGGAGTTCACCAGCACCACACGATAGCCCTCTTCGCGCAGGGCTTTGCACGCCTGCACCCCGGAATAATCAAATTCGCAGCCTTGCCCGATCACGATTGGACCCGAGCCGATGAGCAAAATCTTTTTGAGATCGTTATTCCGCGGCATCTGCGCGGCGGGAACGATAGATGAAAACGCGGGAAGTTCACGCGGGAAACACGTTGGATTCGCAGGTTCTGCGGACGGCCCGGCGGCGCCATCGGAAGTCAGCCAGCCTGGCTGACCCGGCAGAAAGACTTCCAGCCTTTCTCGAATGAAAGAAATCGTCGAGCAAGATGCTCGACGGCCGAGTCAGGCTGGAAGCCTAACCTTCAATCGCTTCTACGCCACCGCTCTGCGCTGCCGGTCGAGGTAAACCTTGCAAATGCCCTTGATCCGCGTCAGCACATAATAGGTTGTCTGGCTACGCACGCGCACCAGTTCGGCCCCGATAATCCTGGTCACGAAGTCGCTCGGCAGATCCAAAATTTCTTGCGGCGTCGCGCCTTCCAGTCCCTTGCAAAGGATCGCCGTCATTGCACGGGTCAATGTTTGCACTTCCGGCCCGAGTGTCATCCGAATATGAGCTTTACCCTGTTCATCGACCTGGAGGTAAACGCCAACTGTATCGGCGCATTCCTCATCCTTGCGGATGTCCTCGAGGTCGAAGTGTTCGCCGGCTCGTGGCTCCTGTTTCTTTGCGTTATCAGCATAGGAAACCAGCGTCTCACGGCGCTCATCTTCCGGGAGCGACTCAAACAAATTGATGATGTTACTCAACTTGGGCGGATACATCGGTGCCCGCCAATTTACTCTGCCTTCGGAACTCTGTCACCGCCGGGCCAGAGTCACCGGCAACCCATGTTTCAGCGCCAGAGTGAAGAGCAATCTCAGCCTGCCAGGTCGGCTCAGGTGGCGGCGATTGCGCGCGTGCCGCTAACGAGACGACACAAATTGCTGTAGCTGCTGCGTATCGAAATCGCACGGTCGGTTTTACTCCAACCGGCAAATTGCGGCCATCTCCTAATCACTGAGGAACTTATGTTCAGATCGACTCGACTGTTACCATCCGGCGGGATGGCGCGCGACGAATCCGCGGGTGTCGCGGCCGTCCACATACCACCGCGGACCGACCGCATCTCCATCGCGCATGTCGGTGGTATCGAGGCGGAGACCGGCGATGATGGCGAAGGTGTGTCCGTCCCGTGAGTAAACGGTAATCCAGCGGCCGCGACCGCGTCGGCCATAATGACAAAAGTCAGTTGAGGGTAAGGGCGCATCCAGTAATCCGGCATAATGTAAGGCGAACGAAACTGAACCTGAACAGTCGTAGCCATCGTCGCTGAAGGAACCGTGCCCGCCGCCCCAGACATACGGCTTGTGTCGCAACGAATTCACAGCCCAAATGGCATTTTTGATGTTGTCCGGCGCCTCTGATGGCGCATAGGCGATGCCGTTGCGAAGGACGGCGCGACTTCCCTCCACCATCGGGCGGTTCGGATGAATCACAGCGACTGGCCTCGCTACCTCGGTTTCCTCGTTCTCAGCTTCCTCCACTGCTTCAGCCCGCGGAACCGCCACCGGCTGTGCGCGTGGAGTGTAATAGGCCACCCGAAGAGGTTCAGCCCGCGAAGAATCGTTAGCTGGCTGTCCCGTCAAAAATGGTTGCAGCGGCACACCGAAATCTCCGCGGCCCGATGATGATGGCCGTTGCTGCGCTCGCGTTGTTACGGCGCAGAGAAACACTGCGGTGCACAGCGCAAAAAAAGGTCGCCGATTCATGGAAGTTCCAGCCGCCACGCTTCAAAATGCAGCTTGTACTGCGCCAGATCCTGCCCACGCAAGAAAAACCCGCGTCGCTACTCCGCTCTGCGGAGTCGAGACATCTCTAGCTCCTTCTGGGAATAGCTAGAGATTCCTCGACTTCGGTCGGAATGACAGAAATCCTAACGTTCAGCAGATTCCGGTACGGCCTTTTCCGCCGCCTGAAATCCGATTTTCGAATGTGAGCCGTCGCAGAACGGCTTTTCCGTGGAAGCGCCACAGCGGCAAAGCGCCATCCGTTTCTCCACCGGAAATTTGTTCCCGTCTGCGTCGATTAACTCTACCGGCCCTTTGACGATGTAGGGTCCGTTCTTGATTGTTTCGATCGTTACTTCAGCCATGGTTTGGGGTTCCTTCAATTGACTTATTTCGGAAGTAGATCAGCCGCTGGAGAAATCACCCCGTTCTTGATGACGGTGTCTATATCCGAGGTGCGCGCAATGTCGGCGGCCGGATTTG
>JBKPQI010000244.1:0-7420 GCA_046733975.1 Verrucomicrobiota bacterium | reverse complement strand
CTTGAAGCCTTTCTCGGCTTTGATCCGGGTCCGCTCAACAGCAACTTTGAAAACAACTTAAGCGGACCGCAGACGGTTCTGCCCGGCGAATATTTTGCCGTCCACTATGGCAAAGGCAAGGACGGAAGTTCCAGCGGCGGTAGCTGGGAATTCTTCCAAGTTATCAACGGCGAAACCAGCGTGACATTCCCTCAGTTTGGTAATGTTGCCGGACCCGACCCGTACGGTCACGGTGGCATTTCGTCAGGCAGAGGATTTGGCGGTGGCGAAAATACTCCTGACAGCGGAACGACTGCGGCTCTCCTCGGTCTGGGCTTGAGCGGCCTGGCCGGTCTGCGTGCCCGTTTTGGACGGAAATAATATTGCGTTAGGTTAGTTCTCATCAAAGGCGCAGAGTGCGATGCTCTGCGCCTTTTTTGTCTTATGGCGCTGCGTCCATAACCTTTGAGACCTTGCGGCGGGATTCCTCGACTTTCGCCCGGGATGACGAGCTCCTGATCGCCCGCTCGACCAAAGCGATATTCTGGGTTAAAATGGCCGGCTCGTTGAAAATGAGTTTGTTGCGCGATTCTGTGAACCATCGGCTGTGACCTCGGAATCGACTTTGGCCTATATTGCCGCCGCCTTGAGCGCTGCGCTTGCCGTCGCCGCGATCGCGCGAAATCACCGCAGCGGTGCGGCGTGGTGGTTCGCTCTCGGAATGTTGGGCCTCTCTTTGGACAGCGTGCACACCGGGATCTGTCTGGTATTGACGGATCCGCAGAGACTTGCACGCTGGCAGGAGTGGGCGCTGATTCTGAAAGCGGCCCTGATTGCCATGTGGCTTGCTTTTGCCGTGACGTATTCGCGTGGAGACGCGAGCGAATCATTCCGGCGCTGGCGCATTGTTTTTGCGATCGCGTGCCTTTTACCTGTCACAGCCGTAATCGGATTTCGCGGTGATCTCGTCGACGTTTGGACGCGCGGCGATTCCCCGCAACTCTGGATCGGCTTTCTCACTCCCGGCAAAATCGTTAACGTCGGAATCCTTGTTGGCACGGTGTTGGTCCTGATGAATCTCGAGCGCACTTTTCGCGCTGCCGTCGGAACGATGCAGTGGCGCATCAAGTTTTTGATTCTCGGGCTGGCGGTAATTTTTGGAGCAAGGATATACACGCGGAGCCAGGCATTGGTTTATTCTGGTCACAACAACAGCCTCGGCGAAGTCGAATCGATCGCCTTGCTGGTGGGTTGTGCGCTCCTCGCGATAGGTTATTTCCGAAGCGGATTCGGCGAGATCGACGTTTATCCTTCCCGTACCGTTCTGCAGACTTCTATCACGGTATTACTGGTCGGTGGCTATCTCTTCGTTATCGGCGTGCTGGCGCAAATCGTCGCACGTTTTGGCGGCGCCGGCTCTTTCCAATTTCAGGCCTTTCTCGTTCTGGTGGCGATTGCGTTGCTCGCCGTCCTGCTGCTCTCGGCAAAGATTCGGCAGCGAATAAAACATTTTGTCAGCCGCCATTTCAGCCGCCCGCAATACGACTTCCGCAAAGTCTGGACACAATTCACCCAATCCACCTCCAGCGCCATCGATGATCCGGGTTTGTGCGCCGCGTCGGCGGAGCTGATCTCCGAAACCTTCAACGTTCTTTCCGTTGCCATTTGGTTATTTGATGATGAAAAACGCATGCTCCAACTGGAAGCTTCGACGTCGCACGCGCGCGGAGCTGCGGGCGACGATGCGATCGAGTTTTCTGGCGACCTGCTTTCCGGACTGACCAAGGTGCGGAAAGCACTCGATTTGGAAAAAATCAAACAGGAATGGGGCGCGACTTTGCGACAAGTGACTCGGACGCAGTTTAGCGAAGGCGGTAATCGCATCGCAGTGCCGCTGGCGGTGGGGGATCGTTATCTCGGTCTGATTATCCTGGCCGATCGGGTTAACGGAGTACCATACACCTTTGAAGAACTTGAGCTTCTGGAATGCATTGGCGACCAAGTTGCCTCCGGTTTGCTGAATCTTCGGCTGGCCAAAAAAATCATGCTCGGCAAGGAACTGGAAGCGTTTCAGACCATTTCGACTTTTTTCGTCCACGATCTGAAAAATGCTGCATCCACCCTTAAATTGACGCTGCAGAATCTACCGGTGCATTTTGATGACCCCGGTTTTCGTCAGGATACCTTGCGCTCGATCGGAGCGACGACTGAACGCATCAACCAGATTATTGAGCGTTTGGGAGCGTTGGGGAGCAAGCTTGAACTGCACCCCTCACTGGTCGATCTGAACCTGCTCGTTGAGGAAGCGGTTAAAAGTGTGAATGGAATGCCCGGCATCGAGTTCGCCAAAGAGCTCGCACCGCTGCCGAAGCTGATGGGGGATAACGAACAACTGCGCAGCGTGGTCACCAACCTGCTTCTGAACGCACGCGATGCCGTTGGTGAACATGGACGAATCGAAATCAAAACCGGAACGCAGGACGGCAGCGCCGCGCTCTCGGTGACAGACGACGGCTGTGGAATGACAACAACATTCTTGCGCGATTCTCTATTCCGGCCATTCAAGACCACGAAAAAGAAAGGTTTGGGAATCGGAATGTTTCAAACTAAGATGATCATTGAGGCCCACCACGGGAGCATTCGGGTAAAGAGCGACGTGGGGAAGGGGACAACCTTTCAGGTGCTCCTGCCACTTGCCGGGGATAAATCATGAATCCGGTTCTACTGCTTGTTGATGATGACGATGCCATTCGTACCCAGATGAAATGGGCGCTGAGCGCGGACTACGAAATCGTGGCCGCCGAGGATCGGAGCAGCGCGGTTGAAACATTCAAGAAACGAAAGCCGGCCGTTACTTTGCTGGACCTGGGATTGCCGCCACGACCGAATGATCCCGATGAAGGTCTTGCGGCGCTGGCGGAACTCAGGGCGGTCGACGACATGGCGAAAATCATTGTCATCTCCGGTCAGGGAGAAAAGAAAAATGCCATGGAAGCGGTGGCGGCCGGTGCGTATGACTTTTTGTGCAAACCGATCGATCCGGACGAGCTCAAGCTGGTGTTGAAGCGGTGCATTTACGTAGCCGACCTGGAGCGGGAATATCGAAAGGCAAAGGAAAGTCAGCACCCGGCGGTTTTCGAAGATATGTTGGGAACAAGCCCGCAAATGCAGGGCGTCTTTTCCTTTATTCGCAAGGTCGCGACCACAACCGCTCCGGTGTTGCTGCTGGGTGAAAGCGGGACCGGAAAAGAAATGGCAGCTCTCGCCATTCATAAGCGTGGCGCGCGCAAAGAAGGTCCGTTTGTTCCAATTAACTGCAACGCCATCCCGGAAAATTTGCTGGAGAGCGAATTGTTTGGTCACGAGAAAGGTTCCTTCACCGGTGCCACCATGCAGCGGATCGGGCTGGTGGAAACGGCCAAGGGGGGCACGCTATTCCTCGATGAGATTGGCGAGCTGCCGTTGAGTGTTCAGGTAAAACTGCTGCGCTTTTTGCAGGAGCAACGCTTTCAACGCGTCGGCGGCCGCCAGGAATTGACGAGCGATGCGCGGGTCGTCGCGGCTACGAACGTCGATCTCAAGGCCGGGATCAACCAGGGAACATTTCGCGAAGATTTATATTTTCGACTGGCGGTTCTGGTGATCAGTCTGCCGCCGCTGCGGGAGCGGGCCGACGACGCGGTGTTGCTGGCGCAGGAGTTTTTGCAAAAGTATGCGGCCCAGAACGGGAAGGGTAACATTGCCTTCGTGCCGGAGGCGTTGCGCGCGATTAACCGGCATCCGTGGCCGGGCAACGTGCGGGAATTGCAAAACCGGGTCAAGCGCGCCGTCATCATGGCGGACAGCAAACGAATCACTGAGAAAGATCTCGAGTTATCCTCCGGCATAGGATTTTCCTCATCCACGACTTTAAAGGAAGCGAGGGAAAACGTAGAGCGGGAAATGGTGCAGCGTGCACTGAAGCGAAACCTCGGGCGGATTAGTTCGGCAGCAGCGGAGCTGGGAATCAGCCGCCCTACCTTGTATGAGCTGATGGAAAGGCTGGGGATTTCGCGCGAGTAAAAATGAGAAGCCTCAAGTAGCTAACGAGAAATGGACACATTACGAAATCGAACGATTGGTTTGGCGGTCATCTCAGTACTGGTGCTGCTTAGCTGTAGTTGTACCCCGGAGATGAAAAAGACCCGGGCTCTGCAACAGGGGGAAAGTCGCTTCAAAGCCGGTGACTATGACAGCGCCAAGATCGAGTACCTGAAGGTTCTGAGACTCGATGCCGGAAACGCCGTGGCCTACGCTCGTTGCGGCGCAATGTGGGCCGACGAAGGTGTGCCCTTGCGGGCGGGAGCATTCCTGATTAAGGCGAAAGAACTTGCCCCCAAGGATCTGGACAATCGCTATAAGCTCGCGCGCGTCTATGTCCGGATTGGCCAGCCGCAGGAAGCCTTTAAGGAAGCGGCGGAGATTCTGAAACAGGCGCCCGACAACGGGCAGGCTCTCGATCTTCTGGTCGAGACGGCGGTGACGCCGGAGCAAGTCCAGACAGCGGAACAGGAGGTCGCGAGATTTCCCCACCCCGAGAGCCCGCATGCCGATGTCGCAAATGCAGCCCTGGCAATGCGCAAGGGGGATCTAGACAAGGCCGAGGCGAGTTTGAATCACGCCCTGTCCACAGACCCGAAATGCCTCGAGGCACGTGTTGCGATGGCCGTAGTGGCCATGGCCAAAAAAAATGATGTGCGCGCCGAAGAAGAGCTGAAAGCGGCCGCGGAACTCGCCCCGGTGCGGTCGCACGAGCGTTTGAACTACGCTGAATTTATGATTCGGAAAGGACACATCGAAGAGGCGAAGAAATATCTTCAAGCTCTGACTATGCAAGCGCGCGATTTTGTAGGCGCGTGGGTTCTTCAAGCGAAGATCGCGCAGGCAGAGAAGAAGTATGACGAAGTCACATCGTTATTACAAAACGTTTTCAGCCGGGATCCGGATAACATCGACGCGCGCGTTACGCAGGCGCAGGCGTTAATCGCCAAAGGTGATATCAAACAGGGAACCGGAATATTGGAAAATGTGGACAAGACATACGCCAACAATGCCGGCGTCAAATACCAGCTCGCGCTTGCGTATGTTCAGGCAAAGAATCCGAATCAGGCCGTCGATGAGCTTGAGCAAGCCATCAACATTGCGCCGAAATACGTGGACGCCATCATCCTGCTGGCGCAACTGCGTATCCGCGCCGGCGACGCGAAATCTGTGATCGCGCCCCTGGAATCGGCCCTCAAGCTTCGACCGGATCTCATTCAAATTAAAACGCTCCTTGCCGACGCCTATGAGGCAGTGGGTCGGTCGGATGATTCGACGGCCCTTTTTCGCGAGCAGGTCCAGCAGACACCAGACAATGCCCAATCTTACATGCTTCTTGGGATAGTTCTCAGGCGACAAAACAAGAACGACGAAGCGCGTAAAGCTTTCGAAAAGGCGTTGCAACTTGATCCGGAAAACGCTGTCGCCAACGATCAACTGGCCGACCTCGATCTCCAAGCCCAAGATTTTGCCGCGGTTCATCGAAGAGCCGACGCTCTCCTGCAAAAACATCCCCAGTCAGCTGCCGCGTATTACATTCATGGCCGAAGCTACGTGATGGAGAAAAATTTTCAGGCGGCCGAGGACGCGCTGAAAAAAGCAATCGAGATCGATCCGAATCTGGCCGTGGCCTACAACCTTCTGGTATCAATTTACGTCCAGACAAACCGGCTACCCGAGGCGTTGAAACAGATCGACGCGGTGCTGGCGAAGAATCCGCAATATGCACCGGCGCTGCTGACGGCGGGAATCATTTATACGCAGATGGGCGATTTTGCCAAAGCACGTGACAGCTACGAGAAAGCTTTGGCGGTGGACCCGAATTTTATCCCGGCGCTAAATAATCTTGCCTACATCTACAGCGAGAAGCTCTCGAACCTTGGTCGCGCAGCCGAACTTGCACGCAAGGCGCATGACTTGAATCCGGCCGAGCCGAGCATCATCGACACTTATGGATGGGTGTTATACCGGCAGGGGAAATACCAGGAGGCAGCGGATTTGTTGGGGCAGAGCGCAGCTAAAGCACCCGGCAACGCCGAGATTCAATACCACCTTGGAATGGCGGACTACATGATGGGACGTTTGGACGAGGCTCGGGCCGCACTGCAAAACGCGGTCGCGTCATCGCGCGATTTTCCAGGCAAGGACGAAGCGAAGAACCGGCTCGATCTGCTCTCGCAAGGTGGCAGCAGCTTATCCGTCGCGGATCTGGAGAAAGTTGCGAAAGAAAAACCGAACGATCCTATCGCATTGGCGCGCCTGGCCGCCGCCTATGCAAAAGAAGGTAGCGCAGCTAAAGCGGCGGAAACTTACGAGCGCGCGCTGCAGGCAAATCCAAAGCTGGTCGACGCTGCTCTGGCGTTGGCGCAATTGAATGCTGGTCCACTCAAAAACAATCCCAAGGCGCTGGAATATGCCAGAAAAGCAAGGGCATTGGCGCCGGGCGATCCTCACGTAACGGCGACACTCGGCGATATTGCCTATCAGGCCGCGAATTTTTCGTGGGCTTACAGTCTCCTGCAGGAAGCCAGCCGCGGATTGCCTGACGATCCGGCGGTGGCGCGTGACTTCGCCTGGGCCGCGTATGCCACCGGCAGAACTAAGGAGGCCGAGGATGCGATGCACCGTGTCTCCAGTAGGCCGGCAGGTCAAGAGCGGACCGCTGCTGCTCTGTTCCTGTCGATGACGGCAGTCGATTCGTCCGAAACAATTCCCAGCGGAGCAGAGAATGAAGTCACAAAGACTCTGGCGGAGCAGCCCGATTACGTGCCGGCATTGATGGCGAAAGCAGCGATTGAGTTACAAAAAGGCCAGGCCGCGGAAGCCAGCACAGTTTACAACAACATCCTTCAGAAATGGCCGGATTTTGCTCCGGCACAAAAACGTCTCGCTTCGATTTATGCGAATGATCCGAGCAACGCGGGCAAAGGTTATGATCTCGCCAACAAGGCGCGCCGAACATTGACGGATGATCCGGAGCTTGCCCGTACGCTCGGAATGTTGAGTTTCCAACGCAAAGAATACGCGCGCGCGATTCAGTTGCTCCAGGAGAGTGAAGGAAAGAAGTCGTTGGACGGCAAATGCCTCTTTGCGTTAGGTATGGCGCAGTTGCAACTGGGGCACAAAACGGATGCAAAGAAGAACTTGGATCGGGCCTTGGCGGCAGGAATTCCGGACGACTTGACGAAGCAGGCGAAAGAAGCCATAGCTGCCTTGGAGAAGCCTCCAAAGGGGTAGAAAACCCGCAGAACGCGTCGGATTGTTTGATATGATGATCGACGTAACTAAAATGCTTGGCTTCGGGCAATTATGCTACGGCGCGCTGCAGAAGAAAACACAGGGCGTCGGAGTTACTTACACT
>JBKPQI010000243.1:0-11499 GCA_046733975.1 Verrucomicrobiota bacterium | reverse complement strand
AGAAGACGGCATACGAGATATTCATTGCAGTCTCGTGGGCTCGGAGATGTGTATAAGAGACAGGCGTGGGACAATGCCGGTTATCCATTCGCACAAATTTCGCAGATGAGCGTCCACGAGTTGAAAGATGCCGAACCCGACCTGCAAATTCTCGATGTGCGTTCGAATCGCGAGTGGAAAGGGGGTCACGTTCCCCGTGCGCGTCATATCTTTCTCTCTGAATTGTGGAAGCGGCTTGGTGAACTGGATAAATCGAAACCGACGGCAGTTTATTGTGCCAGCGGCTATCGCGCCAGCATCGCAGCGAGCATTCTGAAGGCACAGGGATTTGCCGACGTGCGCAATGTTCCCGGAAGCTGGCATGCATGGAAACAGGCGAAGTATCCGGTCGATCATAACGCGGCCCAGGAAAAAGCAGCCTGAGTCATGTCGTTGTCTTGCCGACCGCTTTCTGTAGCCGGGGTCGGTGACTCCGGCAGCCGCAGTCGACCGCGGCTACACTTAAAACCAACTACGGTCGTACTTCCGGGATCAGTCGCGTGATCACGCGGGAGAAGGAACCGCCGAATCTCGAGATGCCGTTCGGCGCGCTCGAAAGTTTCGTCACGCCAACGGACCGCTTTTATGTTCGTTGTCATTTCCCGATTCCAAAAATCAACGAGCGCGAATGGCGCGTGAAAATCGAGGGGGAAGTGGCGCGGCCGTTCGAGTTAACCCTCGACGAAATACGCGAGATGCCCGCGCACACGGTAATGGCAACGGTGGAATGCGCCGGCAACAGCCGTGTGTTTCTCGTCCCGAAAGTCAAAGGGGTGCAATGGGAGCTCGGCGCTGTCGGCAATGCGGAATGGACCGGCGTTAGATTGCGCGATGTGCTGGAACGCTCCGGGGTTTCAGACAAAGCGTGCGAAATTGTGTTTGAGGGCGCCGACAGTGGAACCATTGCGGAGCTGCCGCGGCCCAGTGGAAAAGTGAACTTCGCTCGCAGCGTTCCGATCGAAAAGGCGATGCACGATGTGTTACTGGCCTTTGCCATGAACGGGGAACCGCTCACCAAGGCCCATGGTTTTCCGCTACGCGCGATGGTGCCCGGCTGGTATGGCATGGCATCCGTCAAATGGTTGCAGCGGCTGATTGTCACTGACCGGCCGTTTCATGGTTACTATCAGTCAGTCGATTATGCGTATTGGAAGCGCGATGAGAACGGGCCAGTCCTTGTCCCGTTAGCTGAGATGCAGGTGAAAGCGGAAATCGCTCGACCGGAAAACAACGAAGTCATTTCTGCGAATTCAAACTATCGCATGAGAGGCGCCGCCTGGACCGCCGGGGCCATCATAACCAAAGTGGAGATTAGCTCCGACGGTGGCAAATCGTGGAGCGACGCTGCTCTCAACGGCGAAGCGACGGAAAACGCGTGGCGTCTATGGGAATACGAGTGGAGAACCCCTGCGCCAGGCAATTACACGTTGATGGCGCGCGCTACCGATTCAGGCGGTCGCGTGCAACCGATCGAGCGCGAGGTCGATGCAAACAACTATATGATTAGCCATTGTTTGCCGATCGCCGTCGAAGTGCGCTGACTCGTCATCCCGAGCACACTCAAGGGATCCCTTGCGCTATCTTCAAGCTAACGTCCGCGGGATCCCTCGACTTCGCTGGGGATGACGGATTTCACTCGCTCTTTTCGATGGGCATGCCGACGCGATTACCCCACTCGGTCCATGAACCATCGTAATTGCGGACATTATTCAGGCCCAGCAGATAGGTGAGCACAAACCAGGTGTGACTGGAACGCTCCCCGATGCGGCAATAAACAATCGTATCGGTGTTCGGGTTCACCCCGCAACCCTGCACGTAAATCTTCTCGAGTTCGGCTGCAGGTTTAAAGGTGGCGTCGTCATTCACCGCCGTTTTCCAGGGCACACTCTTCGCGCCCGGGATGTGGCCGCCGCGCAACACACCCTCCTGAGGGTACTCCGGCATGTGGGTGATTTCGCCCTTGTATTCACCAGGCGAACGGACATCGATCAATGGCTTCTTCGCTTTACTCTGAGCCAATGCCTCCTCCGCAAAGGCGCGAATCTCCTTGTCGTAACGTCGCGTGGGCACCGGATAATTCGTCCGTGGATACTTTGGAACTTCGCGTGTCATCTCGCGTCCTTCCGCTTTCCATTTGTCGCGGCCACCGTTGAGAATTTTGACCTTGTCGTGCCCGAACAGTCGGAATGCCCACAGTGCGTAACAAGCCCACCAATTGGACTTGTCGCCATAAAAAATACAGGTCGTCTCAGGCGTGATGCCATTGCGGCTGCACAGCTCAGCAAATTTGTCGGGCTGGATGTAGTCGCGAATGAGGGGATCTTGCAGATCAGCGCGCCAGTCAATATGAATAGCGCCGGGAATATGCCCGGTGTCGTAGAGCAAAATGTCTTCATTCGATTCGACAATGCGAATGCCGTCGTCTTTCGAGTGTTGCGCCAGCCAGTTCGTGTCGACCAGCGCTTCCGGGTGGGCGTAATTATTTGAAGCCATAACATCACGTCTAGCTCTGGGCGGAGATCGAGGCAAGTAGCCAATCCGATTGTCGCCCTCGCCCTGCGCGCGACGCTTCGCACAATGGAGCGGCTACGGAAGTGAGCTGCAGTTCGACAGATCGCTTTAGCGCGCCGCGCGTGGCTGCGCCATTCCTAGAATCCAGCGATACAGTATGAAGGCGACCACTGCGAATGCCAGACCACCGATAACGACTGCGATAGTTGCAAAGTTGGTGCCAACCAGCGCAAGGGGCGCAGCCTTGCTCGAGAAGACGACGATGGCGGAAATAATCACACCGATGATGCTTTCACCAACAATCAATCCCGAGGCGAGAAGGACGCCTAGTTGTTTGGCGCGTTCGGGGTTACGCGTGCGATCGGCACGGCGGTCATAGATCCAGCCAACGACCGAGCCGACGACGATCATGAGCGTGCTCGCAGTAGGCAAATAAATGCCTAAGCCGACAGCAAGTGGAGGAACACTGAAGCGCTTGGTTGTGCGCGCGAGAACTTCATTCACCACAATGACAGCTGCGCCGATGAATGCGCCCATCAAAATGAGGTTCCAGTCGATATTGCGGGCCAAGACACCCTGGCCTAAAGACGAAATCAACCCAGCTTGAGGCGCGGGTAGCGGGTTAGGACGCAGTTCCGCACCTGGTGCGCCGACAAAACCGTAAGCTCGATTCACCAAATCGAGCACGGGAGGAATGACGAAGGCACCCGCGATTACGCCAATGATGAGCGCGACCTGTTGCTTCCATGGAGTTGCATCCACCAGCTGACCGGTCTTGAGGTCTTGCAGATTATTGTTTGCAATCGCGGCAACGTTGAAAATCACCGCCGTTGTGAACAAGGCGAATGCTGTCAATGCCTTGCCGATTTCCGGTGAGGCGTAGGGTTTCAGAAGCAAGGCGGCACCGATCACCACGAGAATGCCGATGCCCGAAAGTGGACTATTGGACGAGCCGATAAGGCCGGCCATATAGCCGCACACCGCCGAAACGAAGAAGCTCATCAAGACGATGTAAACGACACCGCCGATGATTAGGGTTGGCAGATGCGCGCCCAGGCCGCTCTGGTTAGCAAAAACTCCGAGCACCCAGCCGATCGGCAGCATACAGGCGATCGTGACGAGTCCGACAATACCGATCGGAATATCACGCTCCGTGATCGGCAGCGTATCCGCTTTGCCGGCTTTGCGTGCCCGGTTAGCTGCCATGGCGCCGGCAAGTCCGGTTGCAACCGGCTGAACCAACTTCAACAATGTCCAGATAGCAGAGACGCCAATTGCACCCGCGCCAACGAAACGAACGTAGTTGCTCCAGGTCGCTGTTGCGATCCTTGCTACATCTCCCGAATTGACTGCATCGACTACAGCCTTTGGTAGCTGCGCGCCCAACCCGGATTGAATGCTATCCACGGCCATTTGCGAGTAATGCGGGACACCCCAGCCCCAACCGATCAACGCTCCAATCAGCATGGCTATTCCTACCGCGACCCCGCACAAATGACCGATCGCAAGCAGCGCAAACGAAAGATTGAAATCAAAACCGCTTACGCCGTCGCGGCGCGGAATCCGGAAAGTCTGCGCTACATCTGACGCGAAGATTTGCGTCGCGACGATAACGGCGAACACGGCGGAGACGATCGATCCCCATAGAACGGCAAGGAGACCCGCGCGGCCGTGTTCGATGTCAGCCGCGTGTTCTTTATCGCCGCTACTTCCGACCTTGAGCACTTCGGCACAAGCAACACCTTCTGGATACGGCAGGTCTGACTGAGTCACCAACGCACGGCGCAGCGGAATCGAATACATCACACCCAACACGCCACCGAGCGCACAAATCAGAAAGGAGGTCCAAAACGGAAAACCGGTCCACCAACCAATCATGATCAGACCCGGAAGCACAAAGATGATGGACGACAACGTGCCCGCCGCCGAGGCAACCGTCTGCACAATGTTATTCTCCTGAACGCTGGCATCGCGAAACGCGCGCAACATCGCCATTGAGATCACCGCGGCAGGGATCGAGGTAGAAAATGTAAGGCCCGCTTTCAGGCCGAAGTAAACATTGGCCGCGGTGAACACCAATGTGATGATGATGCCGATGATTAGCCCGCGGACGGTAAGTTCCTTGCGCATGTTTGAGTTAGTAGTACGTCAACCAAGTGCTGCTGCGGCAGGCTCTGGCCGCCGTCCTTCACGTCAACGCGAGCGGAGAATAGTGTGAAATCGCGGCAAGGGTCAAGCCAACGTACTTAGAGGCAAAGTGGGCAGTCGTGCTAAGTTGGTCATCCGTCACCTTTGGTGAGATCCCTCGCCGTCTTCGCGGCTCGGGATGACAAGCGAATGGGTTATTGTGCTAGCCCAGACTTACAGAACGGGTGGTGCCCATATGCCGACTTACGGCCTCTTGTGCGGCGCCGTGGAATTTCGCCCGAACAGATGCTTCAAACTGCCGCCGACTCTGTCGATTAATGAAGGTGTTGGTGTTGGCCGAGCTTTGGCGGTGTGCCGGTGAATTCGCATTTGAAAATCGATCGTGGGCGTACTGTTGTCGCTAACGGTTACGCTTTGTTTACGGTCGGGATAGTGTTTCAGTCGAGCTGTCAGTTCCTGTTCGCCCGCCGGCAAATCGACTTTTAGGGGTGCGAAGCCAAGGGAAGCTGTTCCGAGAAAGATTTCCGCGCCACTTGGATCGCTCGTGATCGTAACCTCGCCATGAGGAAAGGCGTACGCGACAGGAAGAACTTCGCCACCTTGCAGCTCGATTTCCGTGCGGCCATCCGGCCACCCTTCTTTGTGGAAAAAAATCGTGTAATTGCCGCTATGCAGATTCTCGACTGTTCCAGGCGACGTGCCACTGCGTAGCGGGGAAGATGGAGGTGGGACCTTATCCGCTATGATGCCGGAATAGATGGCGAACGTGACGCCAGTTGCCATGGTGGTTAACTGAAGACTGGCGGGTCGGTCGCTGACGGAACGTGGCGGATTCGCGATGGCGTCTACCGTAATCGGTGCGGTCGGCGCAGGCGTTGAGTGCGGCGCGACGTCCGGACTTTCCATCGAATACCCGGTCGACGGCTGCATTTCCGCCTTCGCCTGAACCATCTGGTGGCGGGTAGACAAGTATTGGGACACGAATACCGCCACAGCCGGACCAAATAAAGCCACCGTTACCAAAACGCGAAGTCCGGCCTTTTGCCAAAAATCAACAGGCGTTGGAATGCAATCATCCAGTTCGCAACCCGCTTGCGTCTCTTCGAGTTCCATTCGGGCGAAGAAAAAGCAGAGGTTGTACCCCTTTTGCGACGGCATGCTACCCAATGTTGACGAATTCAAAGTAACATCGGTCCTGGCGGAAGTTCATCGCCTATGCTGGAGAGCAAACGGCGGTCATAGACCGCCGCTATAGTGTTTGCTGCGGCCACTTCTGTAGCGGCGCTCTATGAGCGTTGGAATCGAGCGATGCTTCGCGATGCGGCGGATCGCAAAGATACCTTTCGCCACTCGCTTCACGCCGTAGCGTCCGCTGTCCTCAGCGGATTTCCAAGCAGGTCTGCGCTGATGACAGCCCACGCTGCAGCCCTGATCGGAACAGCAACATTTCACTCCCCCGTGGGAGTTCGTCCGCAGTCCCTCGCTCGAATGCCTATGCCAGCAATCGATCTGATGGCTTCGGCGAATCCGCTTTTTTGGCGCGCATATATTCAGTGATTTCGGCAAGAAACGCCTCGGCAAATTCCTTCAGCTTCTGCTGTCCCACGCCGCCGATTTGCGCAAAGTCATTTTTATTTTGCGGAAGCGCGTGCGCCATTTCGCGTAGGGTTGCGTCGGAAAAAATGATGTAGGCCGGCACGTTGCGTTCGTCGGCGATTCTTCGTCGTAAGGCGCGTAACCGCTCAAAGAGTTCTTCGTCGCATTCGATTTCACCGGCACGCGCCGCCCGAACTTTCGTGGGCGGTTCTTCCAACGGCTTGGTCAACGTGATCGGAGTGCGCTTCCGCAGCGCCGTCATGCCGGCATCGGTCACCGTGAGAGTGGCAAATTTACCAGGCGCCGCTTCCACCAGGCCTAGACGCAACAATTCGCGGCCGATTGTCTGCCATTGCTCACGGGTCAAATCTTTGCCGATTCCAAAAGTCGATAATTGGTCGTGTCCGCGTTTCTCGATCGCTTCATTGCTGCCACCAACCAGCACCTCAACGATGTGATTCAAACCAAAACCAAATCCCTGCTTCGCTTCCACGCGATGGACACAGGAAAGAAATTTTTGCGCGGCGATGGTGCCATCGAAGGTTTCTCGCGGCTCCAGGCAATTATCGCAGCCGTTACAGGAGTTTTGCGAGAAATTTTCGCCGAAATATTGCAGCAACGTCGCCCGCCGGCATTCGCGTGTTTCAGCATACGCGACCATGGTGCGCAATTGTTTGTGCGCGATTCGCTGTTCGTTCTCGCTTTTCTCCTCGATAAACCGCCGCTGTTTCACCACGTCGGCCACGCTGAAAAGCAGCACGCATTCGCTCGGCAGACCATCGCGGCCGGCGCGCCCGGTTTCCTGATAATAACCTTCGATGTTCTTTGGCAGATCGTGATGAATGACATAACGCACGTTCGGTTTGTTAATGCCCATCCCGAACGCGATCGTCGCTGTGATAACCCGGGCATCGTCGCGCAGGAATGCTTCCTGATTACGCGTCCGTTCTTTCGATTCCATTCCAGCGTGATACGGCAACGCCTTGATCCCATCTCTCGTTAGTTTTTCCGCGAGCGCGTCGGTCGATTTGCGACTCGCGCAATAAACAATGCCGCTCTCGTTTGGACGCGTCCGAACAAAATCCAGCACCTGCTGGTAGGCAGACGATTTCGGCACTACCCGGTAGGTTAGATTCGGTCGATTGAAGCTCGCAACATAGCAGCGTGGCTGACGTAGTTTCAGTTGCTTCATGATGTCATCGCGGACGCGCTCGGTAGCGGTCGCGGTCAACGCCATGATGGGAACATCGGGAAACTGGGTCCGCAGTTTTTTCAGCTCCCGATATTCGGGACGAAAATCGTGTCCCCATTCGCTGATGCAATGTGCTTCATCGATCGCGATCTGGGCAACGTTCCAATTAAGTGCGCTCTCGAGAAAGTGTTCCATCATCAGCCGTTCCGGCGCGACGTAGAGCAAACGGAATTCGTTGCGATGCAGTCCACGGAAGCGTTCGCGCGCTTCATTGGCTGCGAGTGTGGAATTCAAAAAGGTGGCGGCGATTCCGCTCGCCCGCAGCGCATCGACTTGATCTTTCATCAGGGCGATCAAGGGAGAGACGACGATTGTCACGCCATCGCGTAACACCGCCGGTAACTGGAAGCAGAGCGACTTGCCGCCTCCCGTCGGCAAAAGGGCGAAGACATCGCACCCCATCAGCGCATCGTCGATGATCTCGCGCTGCAGTGGTCGGAATTCCTCGTAGCCGAAATATTTTTTGAGGGCTGCCGTTGAATGCACGTGTCGTTCTTAGCTGCCGAATTCCACTCTGCCTAGCGCAATCAAACACCCCGCAGCAAGAGCTGCTAGCGGACAGGCGCGGTCGCTAATTTTAATGTGGAGTTAAAACAGGCAGCAGATCTCACCTAATGGGTGCGCGCGGCGATGCGAGGCCGCAGAATTACACGTGCTCGCACGGAATTCGACAACTTCATTCTCGCACCGAAGGCTCGGAATCCTCTTTTTGCATCAGCTGGATCGCTTCGCTAAATGGTTTCGCACTCACTCTGCCACTTCCTGTGAACGGGTGATCAAGGACATAAACGAGAAATAGGATCAGGCTGATCATAATCGTGAGCGCCGATGTCATCACGTATTGTGCCCGGATACTCCTGGCTCCAAAGAAATAGGTGTACAAAACCATGATAAATCCCCCGACCAGCATGACCAGCCACATCATTGGCGGCACTACATCATTACCGGCAAAGATCCTAAGGCGGCGATATTCGGCCAGATTATTCAGTCGCCGTAACGATTCCATGTATAGCTCCCGGTTTGGAAGCGCCTTATCCTGCATGCTATTAAAGAGCACGAGCAGATTTCTCATCGCGCCGCTCGAATAGACCCCTACCTCGCCGCCAGCCATTTGCGTTAGCTCGTCGTTTTGAACTGAATTAGTATAACTGATTAGTCCGTCTCGAATGACTTTGCCCGCCGGATCGGGGAATGCTTTGGCGCTGCCAAAAAGGTCGATGACCTGACTCGCTTCTAATTGCAGGTTTTTGGTGGCCTCATCGTAGCCGTTCCACGTCACGAAAACGACAAATGCAACGACCACAGCGTAAAGCACACCGAAGGCATTAAAGATGATCGCTGCTACCTCGTGGTTCTCCTTTAAAATTTCCGCCGGATACCTTTTTCGCACCAGATGCAGACCGACAACGGCAATGGCTGTGGTAACGAATGAAACAAAAAAGAAGGACACCACCCATGGCCAACCAAGCAGGAACGCCATAGAGCGAACTAGGCCGCGCGCGTTTTGATCTGCTCAAGCATCGCAGCAATCACTTCGTCCCGCCCTTTCGGCCCGAGATTTCCTTTGCCGTGAACGCGAACACTCACCGCGTTTGCTTCCATGTCGCGCTTGCCAATGACGAACATGGTATGAACTTTCATTTCCTCAGCCCGCTGGATCTTGCCGTTGATCTTATCGCTTGAAGGATCGAGCTCGGCGCGGACCTGATAACTGCGGAGTTCATTCAGAATACCTCGCGCGTAGTCGACTAATTGGGGCCCGTCGCCAATGGTGAGAATTCGCACCTGTTCCGGAGATAACCAGAGTGGAAAGTTGCCGGCGTAATGTTCGATCAGGAAGCCGATGAAGCGTTCGTGCGTTCCGAGCGGCGCGCGATGAATGCAGATCGGGATCTTTTCCGTGTTGTCACGATCTTTGTAAACAAGGTGAAAATTCCGCGGTTGCGCGAAATCGACCTGGTTAGTCGCGATGGTGAACTCGCGTCCAATCACGCTCCAGACCTGCACGTCAATTTTCGGCCCGTAGAAGGCGGCTTCGTTCGGCACTTCTACATAGTTGATTCCCGAATTCTTGAGCACGTTGCGGGTCATGTCTTCGGTCTGCTTCCATAGCTCGGGCTCATTGACAAATTTTTGGCCGAGTTTCGCCGGGTCATGGGTAGAGAATTGCATGAGATATTTTTCAAGACCGAATAGCTTGAAGTAATTCAGATACATCTCGTTAACGGCGTTGAACTCCGCTTCGAATTGATCCGGACTCATGTAAAGATGCGCGTCGTTCATTTGCATCGAGCGTACGCGCATGAGCCCGAACAGTTCGCCGCTCTGCTCGTAGCGGTGACAAAATCCGTATTCGGCGAACCGCAGCGGCAGATCCCGATAACTCCGCGGCAACGCTGCATACAATGTGTGATGATGCGGGCAGTTCATTGCCTTGAGGTAATAACGATCTGTCGGCAACTCCGATCGGATCTTCTCAGCTTTGGAAAGGATTTCGTTCAGGACGTCGCGGGTCAGTTCCTTGTCAAGAAGCTCTCGGAATAACTCCGGTCGATGCAAAGGCCGCCTCGATTCGGCTTTTTCTGCTACCAGTTCCATCGGCGGAAACATCGACTCGGCGTAGTACGGCAAATGGCCGCTTTTCAGATACAATGCTTCACGGGCGAGGTTTACCGTCCGAACGCGTTGATAACCGGCGGCGAATTCTGTCTCTTTCGCTAGCTTCTCCAGTTCTTCGATGATGGCGGCGCCGCGCGGCAGCCACAGCGGCAAACCGGGACCTACGTCGTCATCAATGATGAAAATCTCCAGTTCTTTGCCGAGCTTGCGGTGGTCGCGTTTCTTCGCTTCCTCGAGCATGGCAAAGTAATCGTCGAGTTCCTTCTTGGTTTTGAACGCCGTGCCGTAAACCCGCTGGAGCTGGGGATTCTTTTCGTCGCCTTTATAATAAGCGCTGGCGAGGTTGGTGAGCTTGAACGCGCCGATGTTTCCGGTTCGCATTACGTGTGGCCCAGCGCAGAGATCAATGAAATTGCCGTTGCGGTAGAGCGAGATGGTTTCGCCTGGCGGAATGTTCTCGATAATATCGAGCTTGAATTTGCTCGGCTCCTTTCGATCGGTTAATGCCGCAAGCCTTCCTTTCTTCCCGAGCTCGAGCGCTTCGTCGCGTGAAACTTCCATTCGCTCGAAGGGATGGTTGGCTTTGATCTCTTTCTTCATTTCCTCCTCAATTTTTTCAAAATCATCAGGCGAAATCCGGTGCGGCAGGTCGACGTCGTAATAAAAGCCATTGTTGACGGGCGGTCCGGCCGCAAACTGCGCTTCCGGCCAAATCTTGAGGATCGCGGTCGCAAGGACATGTGCTGTGGAATGACGTAATCGCTCGATGTCCGTCATCTGCGCGCGTTGCTCCGGAGTTTTGCGGTCGTCACTCATCGGTTGGATGATGAGGACCTGGCGAGAGATCCTTCGCTTCGCTCAGGATGACAAACCAAATCGGCGGAGATAAAATGGATGCAACGTCACGTTGCCGGTCGATATCGGTCATCTGCGTGCGTTGCTCCGGAGTCTGCGGTCCTCGTTCATGAAAAGAGGTGAAATTAACTACCTGACAGCGGAAGAAAAGGAATTTGCGCCGCCGACTTTCGATTGCCCACGAAACACGCGAGACTAAGCGGAAGGGAAAAGACGCCTGTTGTAATGACAGGCGGTGCAGTTACAAGAGCCGGGTAGCGCACGCGTCTGGCGTGTACCGCCGGTCCGGCTCGAACCGATTGCGTCTCGCAATCGCGGACTTCGATTGCGACGAGCAGTCGCATTGCCCATTTCTCACCACGCAAAGATGTTTCGGCGAGACGTCGAAAGCAACACCCGAGACGCGTGCGAGCAACGCGGAATTGCGCGGGTATATTTATCGATGATGCGACTCCTCGCTATCGTGCTGTGGATTTGTG